>DASVRH010000217.1:0-13969 GCA_036388715.1 Solirubrobacteraceae bacterium
ACGTCGCCGTCCCCTCCGCCGTCGGCTCGAGGCGCTTGACGAGGCGCGGGCCGCGGTCGGTGCGCCACACCTCGGCCTCGACCTTCTCGCCCGGGGCGCGGAAGCGGATCTCCGCCGGGCCGCCGTCGCGGCGCGGCAGCAGCTCGGGCCCGTCGCCGGCCTCCGGCCCGATGTCGGTCACCCGCACCTTGGGCGGCGTCGTGTCGAGGGTGACGGTGTGGCGCAGCTCGACGGTGCGGCCCTGGCGCTCGAGCGTGAGGCGGACGCGGTAGGGGCCGTCGGGCGCGCGCTCGCCGTCGTCGGTGATGCCGTCCCAGCTGATGCGCCGCTGCTGCCACGCGGGGCAGTCGAGGTCCTCAGCGACGGTGGCGACGACGTCGCCGCCCTCGTCGATGATCGCGGCGCGCACGTCGTCGCCCTTGCTCAGCGCGAACGACACGCGCATCCGGTCGAAGCGGCTGTCCTGGTTGGGCGAGAACACGCGCGCGCCCATCACGCGCTGCACGACGGACGGCGAGCTCTTGAGGCGCTGGGCGACGAGGAACGCGGCGAACGTCGCGACGACGAGCGCGGCGAAGACGCCGGCGGCGACCCGCGTCACAGCCGGATGAGCTCCGCGTTCGGGACGCGCCAGTCGTGGTAGGTCTCCAGGCCGCGCTTGTGCGTGTGGGCCAGCGCGCAGCGCACGACGCCGCGGTGGCAGACGACGAGCGCGGGCAGCTCGCCACGCTGGGTGATGTCGACGAGCGCGGCGATGACGCGCTCCTGCTGCTCGGCGAACGACTCGCCGCCGGGGAAGCGGAACGCGTCGCCCGCCGCGCGGAACGCGGCCCAGGCCTCGGGCTCGTCGCGCTCGACGTCGTCCTTCAGGCGGTCCTGCCACGCGCCGACGTCGACCTCCTTGAGGCGCTCGTCGGGCCGCGGCTCGAGGCCGATGCGCTCGCCGACGATCTCCGCGGTCTCGCGGGCGCGGACGAGCGGGCTCGTGTAGAGGGCGACGATCGGCCGCTGCTCGCCCGCCGCCGTCTCGGCGAGCGCGCGCGCCTGCTCGCGGCCGTGGTCGTTCAGCGGGACGTCCTTCTGGCCCTGGAAGCGGCGCTCCCGGTTCTCGGTCGTCTCGCCGTGCCGCGCGAGCAGGATCACCTCGTCTGATCCATCGTGTCGCTGCGCAGGCCGAGGCGCATCGTCTCGAGCGGCAGCACGTCGGCGGGGGCGATGTTGCCGAGGTTGACGTCGGCGCCGAAGTGCTTGAGGAAGTGGACCTGCTGGTCCTTCTGCGGCGCCTCGAAGATGAGCTTGCCGTGGTCGATCGCGTGCGCGATCTCGTCGATGAGCCCCGTGCGCAGCTCGCCGTCGAGACGGGCGATGCCGGCCGTCCCCGACTCGCGCGCCTCGCAGATGACCTTCCACGCGCCCGCGTCGAGCTCGGCCTGGATCTGCTCGACCCAGCGGTAGGGGGCCATGATCTCCGTCGCGTCCTTCGAGCCCACCTCGCTGAGCACGGTGAAGCGCTCGGCGAGGGTGGCGATCAGCTCGCGCTTGCGCTCCGGCTCGAGCGCGATGGTGCCGTCGGAGACCTCGACGTGGCGGATGTCGAGCCGGTCGAGCCACGCGACGAGGTCGTCGACCTTGTCCTGCTGGATGACGATCTCGGTCAGCGTGCCGCCGAGCACGACCGGGATGCCGTGGTGGCGGTAGCGCTCGAGCTTCGGCTCGAGGTTGCCCGTGGCGACCGCCGTGCCCCAGCCGAGCTTGACGATGTCGACGCTGTCGCCGGCCACCTCGACCAGGCCGTCGACCTCGGCGATCGACAGGCCCTTGTCGAGGACGTGGGTGATGCCCTGCTCGCGCGGCTTGGCCGAGCGCGCGGGAAGGTCGAGGGGGAGCCCCGCCATCCGGTCCGCCGGCCGCCTACTGCTGGCTCTGGTCGGCGCCGACCGTGACGACGACGCGGGCGCGCTCCTGCGTCAGCGTGCGGGTGGCGTCGTCCATCACGTCGAGCGCGTCGCTGCCGACGTCGATCTCCTTCGCGACGGCGCGCGCCTCCTCGCGCGCGCCCTCCGCGTACATCACGACGGTCGCAGAGCGGTTCTGCTCGACCGCGTTCGTGACGAGGTCGTCGGGCACGTCGAAGCCGGCGTCCTCGATCTTCGACGCGACGCGCTTGGCCAGGCCCGGCACCGACGTGCCGTTGAGGACGGCGACGGTGATGTCGCCGCGCGGCGTCGCGGGCTCCTCCTGGTTGGTCTGGCTCGGGGGCGGCAGGACCTTCGGCCCCTCCTGCGTCGAGCCGGTCTTCTGCGGCTCGTCGTCGCCGCCGCCGGCGATCATCACGATGCCGATGACGATGACGGCCAGCGCCGCGACGGCGGCGAGGATCGGCCAGCGGAGACTGCCCGCGCCGCCGCCGACGCCGGAGGAGCGGCGGGGAGGGACCGTCGCGGAGGTCGCGCCGGCGCGCGTGGCCGCGGCGGTCACCGGTCGTGGCGGAGGCGTCGCGCCGCGCGGACGGGCCGCCGCCGTACGCGCGGGAGGAAGCGAGCCGGCGCCCGAGGCGCCCGCCGCCGCTCCGGCGGCGCCCGCGGCCACCTCTCCGGGCGAAGGCGTGCCGGCGGAAGGGGCCGCGGTGGTCGCACTCGCGGGTGCCCCCGCGGGCGCCCCTGAAGCCTCGTCGCCCTCTCCGCCCGGCGACGCCTCGGCGGGCGAGGGGCCGGCGGTGGTCGGCGGGTCGGTCTTGCCGGGCGGCGGAGCCGTGCCCCCGGGCCCGTCGGGTGCCGCGGAGGCGGCGTCGCCGTCGCCCTGCGCGTCGCCCGGCTTGGCCTCTCCCGGCTTGGCCTCTCCCGGAGGGGACGCTGTGCCGGCGGAGGCCTGCGGGCCGGTCGCCGCGGCCGGAGGCGTGGCTCCGGGAGGGGTGGTCGCCGGGGTCGCGCCGGGCGTCGTCGACGCCGCCGCGGCGGCACCGGCGGCCGCGGGCGCGACGGTCGTCGGCGCTCCCGGCTGGCCGTTGCCCGCCTTCGCCGCGGCGGTCGCGGGCCGCGGGGGCTGCGGCTGGGGCTGGGGCGTCGCCGGGCGGGCCGAGCCGACGGCCGCGCGGCGGGCGGCCTCGGCGGCGACGCGCGCCTCGAGCTCCGCGGCGCGCTCGGGCGCGCGGCCCGCCCACTCGCGCAGGCGCTTGACCTCGCGGGCCTGCGCGAAGTACAGGAGCGACAGCACGGCGAGGCCGAGCAGCGACGCGGCGCCCGCGTAGCCGCCGTAGTCCTTGATGAGGTCGAGAACCTGGTCCACGAGGGAAAGCGGAGTCTATGGACCGGCGGGGAGCGAATCGGGCGCGGCGTGCAGCTCGGCCAGCTCCGAGACCTTCCGCGCGAGCCCCGCGGCGTCGCCCTCGAGCACCAGCAGGTTGATCTCCTCGAACATCGCGTCGACCGTCTCGGGCTCGAGCGGCTCGCGCGCGGCGCGCTGGATCTTCTCCGCCGGCGTGGGCTGAGGGCGCTCGTGCGGGTTGAAGAGCTCCTCGTGCAGCTTCTCGCCCGGGCGGCGGCCCACGACCTCGATGGCGATGTCGTCGCCGGGCTTCAGGCCGGACAGCTCGATCATGTCGCGCGCGAGCTGCATGATCGGCACCGGCTCGCCCATGTCGAGCACGAAGATCTCGCCGCCGGAGCCCAGCGAGCCCGAGCGGATGATCAGCTGCACCGCCTCCGGGATCGTCATGAAGTAGCGCGTCATCCGCTCGTCGGTGACCGTCACGGGCCCGCCGCGCGCGATCTGGCGGCGGAAGATCGGCACCACCGACCCCGACGAGCCGAGCACGTTGCCGAAGCGCACCGTCGCGAAGCGCGTGCCCGGGTAGCGCTGCGACTCGGCCTCGACGGCGTACTCGGCCAGCGCCTTCGACGCGCCCATGACCGTCGCCGGCGAGACGGCCTTGTCGGTCGACACGAGCACGAACACGCGCACCTGCGTATCCCCCGCGACCTTGGCGAGCACGCGCGTGGCCAGAGCGTTGTTGCGCACCGCCTCGACGGGGTTGCCCTCCATCAGCCCGACGTGCTTGTACGCGGCGGCGTGGAAGACGACCGACGGGCGGTGCTCGGCGAAGACCTCGCGCATCCGCTCCTCCTCGCGGCAGTCGGCGAGCACGGAGGTCAGGACGGACGGGTGGACGTGGCGGTCGTCCTCCAGCTCGCGCTGGATGCGGAAGAGGTTGTCCTCGGCGTGGTCGAGCGCGACGAGCCGTCGCGGCGAGACGCGCGAGATCTGGCGGCACAGCTCCGCGCCGATCGAGCCGCCCGCGCCGGTGACGAGCACGACCTCGCCGTTGAGGTACGCGCCGAGGCGGTCGATCTCCATCACGACCGGGTCGCGCCCGAGCACGTCCTCGACCTGCACCTCGCGGACCTGGCGGACGAGCCGCCCGCCGCCCTGCAGCAGCTCGAAGACCGTCGGCAGCGTGCGGACGGGGATCCCGCGCTCGCGACACGCCTTGGCCACCCGCGCGCGCAGCGTGCCCGGCGCGGAGGGGATGGCGATCATCACCTCGTCGGGCTCGACGTCGTCGAGGATCCGCGGCAGGTCGCCCGACGTGTCGCCGAGCACCTTGACGCCCTGCACGCGCGTGCGGTGCAGGCGCGGGTCGTCGTCGAGCAGCCCGAGCGGGGCCAGCCCCAGCGACGGGTTGCGCAGCACCTCGCGCACGACGGAGGCCCCGCCGTCGCCCGCGCCGACGATGAGCACGCCGCGCGCGTCGCGCTGCGGGCGTAGCCCGGCGAGGCGGCGCTCGTGTCCCGCGCGCGCCACCAGGCGCGCGCCCGCGACGAACGCGAGCGAGAGGAGGAAGAACAGCGCCAGCACGCCGGTCGGCACCGTCACCCCGACCTCGCCCTTCGGCGAGAGCACCGTCACCGGCGAGGCGACCGCGACGTACGCGGCCAGCACGAGCGTCGCGACGACCACCGCCGAGACCACGCCCTCCATGTCGCGCCACGACGAGTAGCGCCACCACTTCTGGTAGAGCCGGAAGATCGTGAAGACGATCAGCGAGCCGGCGACGACGGGGAAGATCGTCGCCTCGAACAGCTCGCGATAGCGCTCGGGCACGCCGCCCGGAGCGTCGAAGCGCAGCCGGTACGCGAGGAAGTATGCGAGCGCGACCAGCACCCCATCGACCACGAGCTGCGGAAGCGAATGGCGGTGCAGAGGAAGGGCCGCGGACCGAAGCCGTCGGCGCATCCTCGGAATCCTAGCGGCGGGCTCAGGCGGGCCGGGCGACCACGAGGTACTGGTAGGCCTCGAGACGGGCCACCATCTCCGCGCCGTCCGCCGACGCCGACGCCAGCGGCGCGAGCAGGCCGCGGACGTTCGCGGGCATGGGGATCCGGTGCGCGTCGAGCGCCTCGGGCGCGAAGCCGGCGTCGTGGAGCATCGCCTCGAGCTCGCGCAGGGTGAAGAAGTGGACGTGGGTGCGATCGAGCAGGCCCTCGTCGGCGTACTGGAAGCGGTCCTCGAGCAGCAGCGGGGCGAGCACCGTCCAGTGCTTGACGTTGGGGACCGAGCAGACGATCCGCCCGTCCGGGCGCAGGTGGCGGCGCACGGCGCGCAGCAGCCGGGCCGGGTCGCGCAGGTGCTCGAGCACGTCGCCGAAGATCGCGACGTCGAAGTACGCCTTCTCGAACGGCAGCTCGTCGAGGCCGTCGAGGTTGAGCTGCTCGAAGCGGTCGAGGCGCTCGCGGGCCAGCGCGGCGGCGCCGGGCATCAGCTCGATGCCGGTGACCTCCGCCCCCTGGCGCGCCTTCAGCGACATCAGCAGCGACCCCGTGCCGCACCCGACGTCGAGGATCCGCTCGGCGTCGTGCGGCACGAGCGCCTGGAGGTCCGGGCGGTCGCCGTCGTAGTAGCGCCCCAGCTCCTCGACGCCCTCGCGGACACCCGCCGCCGAGGGCCGCTCGGCGGGCGACGACGCTTCGGGCACGAACCACTTGCCCTTGAAGGCCGCGTCGGCGCGCCGGAACGCGTCCTCGTCGCCGTAACCGCCCTTCGTGTGGTGGAAGAGCTCGATGTCGTCGACCACGACGCGGCGCCCGGCGGCGCGCGCCTGGAAGCAGAAGTCGACGTCGTAGCCGTGGAACGCGTCGAAGCGGTCGGCGTCGAAGCGCAGGTTGCGCACCGCCCACGGCGAGAGCACGAGCAGCAGCCCGTCGACGGCGTCGACGTCCTCGTCGTGGCCGCCGAAGTCGATGTGGCCGCGGGTCTCCTTCACGCGGCCGCGCGGCTCGGCGTTCCACCACTCCAGCGAGCGGACGTCGCGCGCGCCGACGACGCCGACGACCGCGACGTCGTCATCGGCCAGGCGGCGGCGGACCTTGGCGCAGAACTCGGGGTCGAGGATCTCGGTGTCGTCGTGCAGCAGGACGAGCCCCTCGAGGTCCTCGCGCTCGGCGAACGCGTCGAGCACCTCGTTGTACGCGGTGCACATCGAGGTCGCGTCGGTGTACTCGGCGACCAGCGCCCCGGGCTCCTTGACGCGGCCGATCCCGGGCGCGGCGCAGCGGCGGAACTTGTCCTGCGAGCCGATGACGGAGGCGAAGGCCAGCATCTTCCGGTGTCGTCGGACGAATGGACGACGCATTGAGGCCCGCGGTCACGCGCGCGGGCGGTCCTGCCGAGGTTGCACGCATGCCCAGCACTCGCCGGCGGCTCCTCGTGGCCGCGCTCACGCTGGCGGTCTCCGCCTTCGCCGCCCCCCTCGCTCACGCCGACGAGGCCAGGACGGGCCTCAAGGCGGAGTACTTCGACTACACCGACCTCACCGGCGAGGTGGCGGAGCGGCTGGACCAGACGATCGACTTCGACTGGGACTCGACCGAGCCCGTGCCCGGCGTCGGCGACACCTTCTCCGTCCGCTGGACGGGCGTCGTCACCGCCGAGCACGACGAGACCTACACGTTCATCACGAAGACCGACGACGGCGTGCGCCTGTGGGTCGACGGCGAGCTCCTGGTCGACGACTGGAACATGCACGCGGCCAGCGAGAAGAGCGGGCAGGTCGAGCTCGAGGCGGGCCAGCCGGTCGACATCAGGATGGAGTACTTCGACGGCGTCAAGCACGCGCTGGCGAAGCTCTACTGGCGCAGCGCGAGCGTCGACCGCCAGATCGTCCCGGCCTCGGCGCTCGCGCCCGAGGCGCCGGGCGACGTCGTGTCGGTCGACATCCCGAAGATCGGCGGCGTGCCGGCCGTGGTCCAGCCCGCCGGCTCGGGCGCCGGCGCCGACGCGGGCGAGGGCCCGTCGCTGCTGCCGCTCCCGACCGGGGACATCCCCGCGGGGGCCCCGGCCGTCGTGTCGTACGGCGGGCCGCTCGATCCCCCGGCGACGCCGATCGCCGGCGAGACCTTCAACGCGGCGCCGATCGGCGACGTGCTCGTCCGCCGGCCCGCCGACGGCCAGCTCATCCCGCTGGAGCAGGGCGCCAGCCTGCCGATCGGCACGCACGTCGACACGCGCGAGGGCGCGGTCGTCGTGCAGACCGCGCCGGCCGAGCAGGTCGACCTCGCCAGCCAGCACGCCCAGTTCGAGGGCGGCATGTTCGAGGTCGGCCAGCCGAAGCGCGGCGGGAAGGTCGTGACCATCGACTTGCTCCACGGCGAGTTCGCCGAGGTCTGCGGCAAGCGCGACCTGCGCAAGAGCTCGCGCCGGCGCGGCGTGCTCGCCCGCGCGGCCGGCGTCGGCGCCCGGGCCGCGGGCCGCCAGCGCGTGCTGCGCCGCCTGTGGGGCAAGGGCAAGGGCCGCTTCCGCACCCGCGGGCGCCACGCCGCCGCGACGGTCCGCGGCACCGAGTGGTCGATCGCCGACCGCTGCGACGAGACCTCCGTGCGCGTGCACGAGGGCGTCGTCGACGTCGAGAACCTGCTGACCGGCGCTGTCGTGACGCTGCGCGCCGGCGACCGCTACGCCGCGCGTGGGTAGGCCGCGGCGACCTCGCTGACCTGCTCGCGGGTCAGCGAGGCGCTCATCGGCAGCGCGAGGTGCGTCCGCGCGGCCTCGTCGGTCGCGGGGAGGTCGTGCGCCGGCGCCCACGGCGCCATCGCGCGCTGGCGGTGCACGGGCGTGCGGTAGTAGGCGCGCGCCTGCACGCCCTTGTCCGCCAGCGCCTCGGCCACCGCGTCGCCGCGCCCGTCGCGGATGACGTGCAGGTGCCACGCGGGGTCCGCGCCGGACGCCACGACCGGCCCGCCGAGGCCCTCCTCGCCGTACCAGATCGACACCTGCCGCCGGTGGTCGCTCCAGCCGTCGAGGTGCGGCAGCAGCACGCGCAGGATCGCCGCCTGCACCTCGTCGAGGCGGCTGTTGTAGCCCACCTGCTCGTAGGTGACCTTGTCGCGCGAGCCGTGGAAGCGCAGCGTGCGCACGCGGTCGTCGAGCTCGGCGTCGCGGGAGACGACCGCGCCCCCGTCGCCGAACGCCCCGAGGTTCTTCGACGGGTAGAAGGAGAAGGTCGCCATCGTCCCCAGCGAGCCCACGCGGTGGCCGAGGGGCGACCGCGCGCCGGCGGCCTGCGCCGCGTCCTCGACCACCGGCACGCCGAGCGCCTCGATGTCGGCGACCGGGGCGACGTTGCCGAAGAGGTGCACGACGACGACCGCCTTGGTGCGCGGGGTCAGGGCCGCCTTCACCGTCTCGGGCGTCACGCAGAGCGTGTCGAGGTCGATGTCGCAGAAGACCGGCGTCGCGCCGGTGGGCGGGATCGCCTCCGCGCTGGCGTAGAAGGTGAACGACGGCACGACGACCTCGTCGCCCGGCCCGACGCCGAGCGCGCGCAGCGCGATCGTGATCGCCTCGGTGCCGTTGGCGACGCCCGCGACGCCGGCCACGCGGCGCGCCCCGAGGAAGGCGGCGAAGTCGCTCTCGAACGCCTCGACCTGCGGGCCGAGGACGAACTGCCCGCCGTCGACGACGCCCTCGATCGCGGCCATGATCTCGCCGCGGAGGGGGCGCAGCACTGACTGCGGATCGAAGAGCGGCACCGCCATGGGCGCACAGACTAGGCCGCTACCCTCGGCCGTCGTGCTTGCGACGCTCATCGTCCTGGCGTCCATCACCGACCCGCTCGTCGAGTTCGCGACGGACGTCGTCGACAAGATGGGGCTCCCCGGGATCTTCATCCTCATGGCGCTCGAGAGCGCGTGCATCCCGATCCCGTCGGAGGCGACGATGCTGTTCGCCGGGTTCAACGTCCACGAGGGCGAGTACAGCCTCCTCGTCGTGACGATGGTCGGTTCGGTGGCGAACCTCGTCGGCTCGTGGGTCGCGTACTGGATCGGCTACGCCGGCCGCGTCGACATCCTCGAGAAGCACGGCAAGAAGCTGCACATCAAGCCGTCGTACCTCGAGTGGGCCGACCGCTGGTTCGAGAAGCACGGCGACATGACCGTCCTCGTCACGCGGATGCTGCCGATCATCCGGACCTTCATCTCGCTGCCCGCCGGCGTCGCCCGGATGCCGTTCTGGCGCTTCTCGATCCTGACCTTCGTCGGCTGCGTGCCGTGGGTCTTCCTGCTCACGTTCATCGGGCAGCAGGCCGGCGCGCGGTGGGAGGACTGGAAGGACTCGCTGCACTACGTCGACTACGCCGTGGCGGCGTGCATCGTGATCGGCGTGGTCTACCTGTTCGTCCGCAACCGGCGGAACCGCGGGCGCGGCTCCGAGCCGGCGGCGGATGCGGCTTCCTAGGGCGCTCGCGCTCGGCCTGCTCCACGGGCCGGCGGAGCTGCTGCCGGTCTCGTCGTCGGCGCACGCGGCGCTGCTGCTCCAGGATCTCGACCCCGAGCGGCGCAAGGAGGTCGAGGTCGCGCTCCACGCCGGAACCCTCCTCGCCCTCGGCCCGCCCCGCCTCGCGCCATGGCTCCTCCTCTCCACCGCCCCGCCCGCCCTCGCGGGCCTCTTCCTCGAGGAGCGGATCGAGCGTCGCCTCGGCACGCCCCGCACGGTCGCCGCCGGCCTCGTCGCCGGAGGGGTCGCGATGGCGCTGGCCGACCGGCGCGCCGGGCCGTCCCCCTCGCGCCCGTCCGCGCCGCGCGACGAGGCGCCCACGCCGACCCCCGCGGACGCCTTCGCGCTCGGCGTCGCCCAGGCCGCGGCCCTCGTCCCCGGCGTCTCCCGCCACGGCGCGGCGCTCACCGCGCTGCGGCTGCGCGGCTTCACGCGCGCGCGGGCGCACGCGGCCTCCCGGGAGGCGTCGAAGCCGGTGCTCGCCGGCGCCGCGGCGCTGAAGGGGTTCCGCGTCGTGAGGGGACGCCGTCTGGACCCGCCCCTCCTCGCGGCCGCCGCGGCGTCCGCCGTCTCGACGCGCCTCGCGATGGGCGCGCTGGCAGGGCGCGGCGTCTCCGCGCCCCTGCTCCCCTTCGCCCTCTACCGAGCGGCGCTGGCCGCCGCCGTGCTGGCGACTCAGCCGAGCCGGACGTAGCCGGTGACGCCGCCGCCGTCCGCGCCGTACGTCCGGCGCGAGACCTGGTCGGAGGAGTTGCCCTCGATGGTGTGGATGCTGCCGTCGGTCCCGACGCTCTCGACGATGCCGATGTGGCGGCCGTCCCAGACGATGATGTCGCCCGGCTGCGGCGTCGAGCCGGCGGGGAGCGTCCTGCCCGTGCGCTGGCCCCAGTCCCACACCGCGGCCACGGCGCCGAAGCCCTGGCCCTGCTCGCCGATCGGCGACCCGGCCTGCTGCGCGGCCCACGAGACGAAGTAGGCGCACCACGGGCCGACGCCGCTGCCCGCCGTCGCCGAGCGGTACTCGGCGATGCGCGGCGAGTCGTTCGAGCCGGGCGGCTGCTCGGCCTGGCCGACCTCGGCCTGCGCGGCGGCGAGCATCTTCTGGCCCGCGCCTCCCCCGCCCGGCATCCAGCCGAGCGGCGCCGCCCCCGCCGGGCCCGCGGTCGCGGTGGCCTGGTCGAGCACGGTGCCGAAGGTGGTCTGGACGGGCTGCGCCGGCGGCTGCGCGCGGGGAGGGGCGAGCAGGCCGTTGATCTCGGCGATGCGGGCCATCACGGTCTCCACGCTCATCGTCCCGGTTCATCGGACCCCGGGGCGAGCCCTTTAACGCGAACGGGCGACCCCGAGGGGCCGCCCGCCGCTGTGAGCGTGTTCTGTTGTTGTCCTGCGAGTGCTACTGGAGCAGCGAGAGGACCGCCGCCGGGGCCTGGTTGGCCTGGGCGAGCATCGCCTGGCCGGCCTGGGCGAGGATCGAGTACTTCGTGTACTGCACCATCTCGGACGCCATGTCGACGTCGCGGATCCGGCTCTCGGCGGCGATCAGGTTCTCCTGGTACGCGCCGGCCGCGGCCAGCGAGTGCTCCAGGCGGTTCTGGATGCCGCCCAGCGTCGCGCGCTGCGAGCTGACCGAGTTGATCGCGCTGTCGATCTCGCCGATGTCCAGCGAGCCCGCGGTGCCGGTCAGCAGCTGCGAGTACAGCGTGCCGATCGAGCCGCCCAGCGAGATCGTCGCCGCGCCGATGAGGTCGGCGTCGCCGGTGCCGACCTGGAAGGTCACGGTCCCGACGCTGTTGAGCACCCGGATGCCGTTGAACTCCGCGGTCGAGCCGATGCGCTCGATCTCGTTGGCCAGCTGCGTCACCTCGGACTGGATGGCGAGCTGGTCGGTCGCGCTGAGCGAGCCGTTCTTGTACTGCACGGCGAGCTCGCGGACGCGCTGCAGCATCGCGTGGACCTCGTTGAGGTTGCCCTCAGCGGTCTGGACCATCGAGATGCCGTCCTGGATGTTGCGCTGGGCCTGGCCGAGGCCGCGGGCCTGCGCACGCATCCGCTCCGAGATACCGAGACCGGCGGCGTCGTCGCCACCGCGGTTGATCCGGAAGCCGGACGAGAGGCGCTCCATGGACTTCGCCATGCGAGTGCTGGAATCCACGAGGCGCCGGTGTGCACCAAAAGCCTCGACGTTGTTCTGAATGCGAAGGGCCATCTGGTCTTCTCTCCTTGAAGGCCGGGGGGTGATGTCCTGGGGCAACTCCCTGTCGCCCCTGCATGCATCTTGTTCGGCCTACGTGCAGCGACTTTCAGCGCGCTGGACGTTCGGTCGAGACACACAGAACGCGAGCGGGCGGCCCGAGGGCCGCCCGCTTGCCTTGCTGCGCTTCTGTTCGCTCGCTGCTACTGCAGGAGGGACAGGACCGACGCCGGGGCCTGGTTGGCCTGGGCGAGCATCGCCTGGCCGGCCTGGGCGAGGATCGAGTACTTCGTGTACTGCACCATCTCCGCCGCCATGTCGACGTCGCGGATCCGGCTCTCGGCGGCGATCAGGTTCTCCTGGTACGCGCCGGCGGCCTGGAGGCTGTGCTCCAGCCGGTTCTGGATGCCACCGAGGGTCGCGCGCTGAGCGGAGACCTTGTTGATGGCGGTGTCGATCTCGCCGATGTCCAGCGAGCCGGCGGTCCCGGTCAGCAGCTGCGAGTACAGCGTGCCGATGGAGCCACCGAGCGAGATCATGGCGACGCCGATGAGGTCCGCGTCGCCCGTGCCGACCTGGAACGTGACCGAAGCGGTCGTGTTCAGGACGGTGTTGCCGTTGAACTGCGCGGTCGAGCCGATGCGCTCGATCTCGTTGGACAGCTGCGTCACCTCGGACTGGATGGCGAGCTGGTCGGTGCTGCTCAGCGAGCCGTTCTTGTACTGCACGGCCAGCTCGCGGATGCGCTGCAGCATCGCGTGGACCTCGTTGAGGTTGCCCTCAGCGGTCTGCACGAGCGAGATGCCGTCCTGGATGTTGCGCTGCGCCTGGCCGAGGCCACGCGCCTGAGCACGCATGCGCTCCGAGATGCCGAGACCGGCGGCGTCGTCGCCACCGCGGTTGATCCGGAAGCCGGACGACAGGCGCTCCATGGACTTCGCCATGCGAGTGCTCGAGTCGACGAGGCGGCGGTGGGCACCGAACGCCTCGACGTTGTTCTGGATGCGAAGGGCCATCAGTCATCTCTCCTTGATGACGCGGGTGGATGGGACCCGGGGCGACTCCTTGTCACCCCTGCATCGCTCTTGTCGGCGGGTTGCCGCTGGCCTTGATGCTCCGAGGTCCGGTGTGGACGCGCGTTATCGCGCGGCGCCGGCGACGTCGGCGCCGTGCTTGGCTTGGAAGGCGGCCTTGTCCAGCGCGATCCGCTGGTCGATCCAGGCCCGCAGCGCGGGGTCGTCGGTGGCCACCGTCTGCGAGAGGCCGTGGCGGATGCGCGACTCGGCGACGAGCAGCGGCGGGCGGGCGGCGAGGCGCAGGCGCTGGAGCAGGTCGGTGTCCTGGTACCAGACGACGAGGGCCGGGTCGAAGAACTCGTCGGGCGCGACGGCGAACTCGTCGAGCGTCGCGCGCGACACGGCGAAGCACCACGCCGCGAAGTCGGGGCGCATGACGCCGTCGATCGTCAGCGGGAACGTCACGGCGGCGCCGGCGTCCAGGCCGGCCCTGAGGGGGCCCCACCAGCCGGGCAGCGTCTCGACGTCGTCGTTCATGACCACCGCGTAGGCGCCGCGGGCGGCGCGCAGGCCGGCGTTGACCGGGGCCGTGAAGCCCTGCGGCGGCGCGCCGTTGTCGACGATCACGATCTCGTGCGGCGCGTCGGTCGTGCGGTGGATGGCGGCGACGCAGGCGCGGACGCGATCGCTCGTCGCGTCCAGCGTGGGGATCACGATCGAGAGCTCGACGTCGGCGCCGGGCGCGACGCGGGCGCCGATGGTGCGCGCCCCCGCCGCCCTCACGGTGCTCGCCGCGACCTCCTCGACCCTCCCCGCCTCGCGCAGCAGCTCGGCGACCACGAGGTCGTCGGGCGCGTCGGGGACGCGGAGGCCCTCGGCGCGCGCCGCCACGGCGGCGGCGGAGGAGGGGACGCCGTCGCAGGACGGCACCGCGGTGGAGGAGCGCTCGACGGCGTTCACGAGCGGCGCGAGAAAGCCGGCGTCGACCTCCGCG
>DASVRH010000218.1:0-8370 GCA_036388715.1 Solirubrobacteraceae bacterium
CGTCCTCTGCCTCGCCGTCGCGGCCGACGAGATCGTGCGGGTGGCGCCCGGCGCGTACAGCGGCGCGGGAACGCTGCTGCCGGCGCTCGCCGCCGCCGCGGCGATGCGCGGGGTGCTCATGGGGATCTACCGGACGTCGAGCCTGCCGGGCAGCTCGAGCTTCTACCGCCGTGGCGTCGGCTACGCGGGCCTCGTCTACGTCCCTCTGGCCATCGGCCTCGTCGCGGCGATCGGCCCCATGGGCGCGGCGCTGGGCGCCGTGATCGTCCTCGGCGTCGTCGCGATCGTGCTGTGGGTCCGCTCCGTGCGGGGCGGGCACCCGCTCGTCGTCTCGCTCCCGCGCCTCGCCGCCGCCGCCGCGCTCGCCGTGGCGCTCTTCGGCGCCCTCGAGCTGCTCGTCGACGCCGACCCGGGGCTCTCGACGCCGCTGCATCTCGCCGTGCCGCTCGCGTACCTCCTGGCGCTCGCCCTCTTCGTCGTGCCGCGCGACCAGGTGCGCCTGCTCGGCCGCGTGGCGCGCGGTGCGGTGCGCGGCGGCTAGGAGGCCTGGGCGTGCTGGGCGTCGCGGGCGATCCAGCGCCGCAGGCGCCTGCGCGCGAACACGTGGAACGGGTCGGCGATGTCGACGTGGCTCGCGTAGTCGCCGACGGTGAGGCGCACGTCGACGAACGCGTGATCCTCGAGGCGCTCGGCGAACCAGCGGCTGTCGCGCATCAGCTGGTCGCTCTCCGACGTGTACAGGTCGATCGTCACCGGCCGGCGCATCCGGTTCGCTGCGCGCAGGATGATCAGGTTCAGCCGCCGGCGGACCTCGTCGTCCTCGGCGCCGGTGAGGTCCGCCAGCCGGCGGCGCGTCTCCACGGCGGCGTCGGTCGGCGGGTTCCGAGCGCCCTGGAGCCTCTTGACCCAGTACCCGAACCGGATCGCCGGCGCCCCGGCGACGACGAGGCCGGCGTTCGCGAGCAGCCCGTGGTGGAGCGCGAGCGTCCCGCGCACGCTCGTCCCGACCGTCGCGACGTTCTCGAGCGGGACGCCGAGGCGCGCGGCGACGCGCGGGATGAGGTGCGCCGCGGTGCGCGTGCCGTGCCGCTCGTCGCCCGGGCCGTAGAAGAAGTGCTCGTCGGCGCCGACGTACAGCCGGTGCGCGTGCAGCGAGCCGAGCCGCTTGCCCGCCTTGACCAGCGGCTCGGCCCCCGTGCCGATCTGGAGCCGCGGGTACGTGACGAGGAGATGCCGCGCGCCGGTGACGCGCTCGACCGCGTAGGGGAGCTTCGTCTCGCGTTCGTGGACGCCGTGTGTGACCGTGCCGAACATGGGATCCAGAATCTAGCCCGGCGTTGAGCGGCTGCGCGCTCTCTAGACTGGCGCGGCGATGACGTCGCCCAGCGCAGCGCAGGCGGCGGCCGCCGGGCCCTCGATGCCGCCAGCCGTCGTCGAGGTCCTGACCGAGTGGCTCGGCGCCGCTCGCTGCCTCCTCGAGTTCGGCGCGGGCGGGAGCACCCTGCTCGCCGCGCGGCTCGGCGTCCGCGACGTCGTGTCGATCGAGTCCGACCGCGCGTTCCTCGACGACGTCGCGGGCCAGGTCGCCGCGATCGGGGGACGCACGCGCCTGCACCCCGTCCACGTCGACATCGGCCCGACGGGCGCGTGGGGGCGCCCGCGCGACGAGAGCCGCTTCGCCGCGTGGCACCGCTATCCGCAGGCCGGCTACGACGAGCTGCGCTCGCGGCGCCTGAAGGCCGACGTGATCCTCGTCGACGGCCGCTTCCGGGTCGCCTGCCTGCTGGCCGGGCTGCTCGCCGCGGCCCCCGGCACGCGGTTGCTCTTCGACGACTACACGACGCGCAGCAAGTACCACGTCGTCGAGCGGTTCGTGAAGCCCGACGCCGTCGTCGATCGCGCCGCGCTCTTCACGCTCCCCGCGAAGGTCGACGTCCGCGCCGCCGCGTTCGCCCTCGCCCGCTACTCGGTCCAGCCCGCCAGTTGAGCGACGCCGCCGCCACCGCCCCCGTCCGCCCCGACGGCGCGCCCGCCGAGATCTCCCGCGGGCGCCTGACGCGCCTGGTCGCGGCGTGGATCGCCGAGCGCACGCCGGTCGCGGTCGTGCGCTTCGCCGAGGGCGAGGGCCGCATCCTCGCCGCCGAGCCCGGTGACGAGCTGTCGGTCCGCGTCGCGGCCAACAAGCTGCGCCGCCAGACCGGCCGCCGATACAGCGAGGACGAGGTCTTCCAGATCAAGCGCGACGTCCTGCGCGCGTTCGACGAGGCCGACGTCGTGGGCATCCGCGGCAGCGACTCGTTCGACCCCGAGCACCAGATGTGGGTGGAGCGCATCGGCGAGCTGTTCGCCGAGCGCGTCGCCGCCGGCCGCCCGCCGGCCTACGTCGTCCACCAGCTGCTCAACCGCACGCTGGCCGAGGCGCTGCCCGCGCTGCTCGCCGGCCGGGAGCGCGTGTCGCTCGTGACCTGCCGCGACCTGCGCGACACGGTGCAGGAGCGCTACGGCGTCCGCGACGCGCGGGTCTTCCAGGTTCCCTCGCAGTTCGCCGTCCGCGCCGTCGACGACGAGTTCGAGCGGGTCCTGCACGACGTCCCGATCTGGCCGCACTACCTGCGCGACCTGCGCTCCCGCCTGACGGTCCGCGAGCAGGGCGAGGTCTTCCTCGTCGGCGCCGGGCTCTTCGGCAAGGAGCTGTGCATCCACATCCGCGACCTGGGCGGCATCGCGCTGGACCTGGGCTCGTCGCTCGACACCCTGGCGGGCAAGGTCACGCGCGGGCCGTCGAAGCCGCCGCCGTACAAGCCCGCCTAGGGCTCGCGGACGATCGCCTCCCACTCGCCCGGCTCGAAGTCGCGCAGGGCGACGTAGATGTGCTGCGCGCGCCACACGGGCTCGGGGAGGACGAGCGCGGGCTTCGGCGGGTGGACCTCGGGGTCGTAGGCGTGGGAGTTGCGCGGCGTCCCGAGCGGCAGGATCGTGGGGTCGGAGGAGTCCTCCACCCGCCCGAGGTAGTGGATCGCGTAGCGGTGCAGGCCGAGGGCGTCGAGCGCCTCGCAGAAGTCGCTGACGCGCATGTGGTTCGGATGGCCCGACCAGTTGTGCCAGTACTGGCGCAGCCCGAGCGACCGCAGCATCGCCTCGCCCTCGAACGAGGGATGGCGGATGAAGATGAAGTCGGTGGCCACCCGCGCCGCGGAGGCGAGGATCGCGCGCGCCGCGTGGGTGTCGGCGAGGTGCTCGAGGAAGTCCATCGCCGCGACGTAGCGGACGCTGTTGTCCTCGTCCTTCAGGTCGCGCGCGTCGCCGAGGACGACGTTGTGCCCGGCCGCCCGCGCGGCCTCGACCTTGCGGGGGGCGAGGTCGACGCCGAGGCCGGTGCCGCCGAACCGCGTCTCGCAGTAGCTCAGCGAGCCGCCGCCGGAGGCGCCGAGGTCGAGGAAGTCGTACGGGGCGGTGGCGGCGGAGGTCGTCATCGGCTCGCCTCCGCGACCTGCGCGGCCACGGCCGCGACGACGGTCTCGGGCGCCGGGTCGGGCACGCGGCCGTAGCGGACGCCGAGCAGCGACGCGAGCCGCCGGGTCGCCGTGTCCTGTAGGCCTGCCGCGTCGAGGAGCTCGAGCGCGAGCGCCCCGGGCCGCGCGAGCAGCACGGCGGTCAGGCCGGCGTCGCGCGGCGCGACGACGACGTCCGCGGCGGCGAAGGCGGCGGCCTGCCGCGCGACGCTCGCCGTCGCCGGGTCGAGCCGCTCGAACCCCAGCTCGGCCGCGAGCGCGTCGCCGACCGCGTCGCCTTCACCCGCCAGCGCGATCCGGCCCCCGCCGCCGGCCGGGGCCGCGAGGCGGGTGCGCAGCCAGCCGGCGAGGCCGGCCACCAGGGGCGAGGGCGTGAGGGGTCCCTCGGGCGCGGGCCCGCCGCACACCACCGCGTCGACGCGCGCCGGGCCCGTCGCGTGGCGCACGCGGCCCTCGAGGCCGAGCAGGCGCAGGCACTCGCGCTCGGGCCCGGCGCCGTAGTCGGCGCCGAGCAGCGGGCAGCCGGCCCACGGCGTGTGCGCGTCCACGAGCCAGACGGCGCCCACGGCGTCGAGGAGGAAGAGGTCCGGGTCGCGTCCACTCCCGAGCACGAGGTGCGGGCCGTCGAGCACGGCGGGCTCGTCGTCGCCGTCCGGGTCGTCGCCCGCGTCGAGGATGGCGCCCGCGGCCACGAGCACGCCCGGCACGCACTCGGCGGACACGGCCGGCGCGGCGTACCGGCGCGCGAGGCCGTCGAGCGGGCCGGCGACGGGCGGGTCGAGCACGACCTCCTCACCGGGCGCGAGCGCGTGCAGCTCGGCGATAGGGGCGTCGGCCATCGGCCCGCAGGGTAGAGCCGCGCCCGTGCCGAGGACCCTTCCCCCGCCGCCCGCCGTGCCGGACGGGTGGGTGACCGGCCCGCCGGACTTCGTGGGCGTCGGCGCGCAGCGGTCGGGCACGACCTGGTGGTACGGCGTCGTCACCGCCCACCCGGAGGTCACCGCGCAGGCCGAGAAGGAGCTGCAGTTCTTCGGGCGCCTGTCGCCCGAGCGGCGCCGCGACCCGGACCTCGCCGCGCTCTACGCCAGCTACTTCCCCCGCCGGCCGGGCACCGTCACCGGCGAGTGGACGCCGGGCGTGATGGTCGCCGCGCGCCGCGTCGAGCAGCTCGCCGTGGTCGCGCCGCACGCGCGGGTGCTCGTGCTCCTGCGCGACCCGCTCGAGCGCCTGCGCTCCGGCGTCAACCGCGTGCACCAGCTGGCGGCGCGGCGCGGCGAGCCGCCGCCGTCCGAGGAGGACCTCGCCCGCCAGCTGCGCCACAGCCTCTACGGCGAGCAGCTCGAGCGGCTCCGCGCGCGCTTCGAGCACGTGCTGGTGCTCCAGTACGAGCGCTGCGTGGCCGACCCGCGCGGCGAGGCCGAGCGCACGTGGCGGTTCCTCGGCCTGGACCCCGCGGAGGTCGAGCCCGCGCTCGTCGAGGCGACCCCGAACCGGCGGCGGCACACCGTCGCGCTCGACCCCGGGTTCGAGGCCGCTGCCCGCGAGGCGATCACCGCCGACCGCCCGCGCGTCGCCGCCGCGGCGCCCGAGCTCGACCTAGGCCTCTGGCCCGTCGCGGCCGGCTGAGGCGGCGAGCTCCTCGGGCGACCGCCGCGTCGTCCCCACCATCGGCTTCAGCACCTGCCGGACGCGCCGGAAGAACGGCGGGCCCACGTCCTTGTGGGTCCCGTAGTCGTGGACCTCGAGCGTCGAGGTGATGGTCGGATGGCCCTCCAGCGCGGCATGCAGGCCCTCCATCTCCGGGTGGAACGGGTCCCGGGGCGAGACGTAGAGGAAGAGGTGGCACGGGTGCCGGGCCGCCGCCACGGCCTCCGGGATCAACGCGTCGAGGCGCCGGCGCTGCTCGGGGTCGTCGACCAGCAGCTTCTCGCCCAGGCCGTGCTTCTTCATCGGCACCTGCGGCATGTCCGCCCGCTTGTCGATGAGCCGCTTGCCCCACGTCCCCATGTGGACCGGCCCGGCGCCGGCGAGGATGTGGCCGACGCCGGCGTGCAGCCCGATGACCAGCCCCATGGTGGCCCGGAAGCTCGACCCGACGACGATGACCCGCTCGAGCGGCACGCCCAGCCGCTCGGCCTCGCGGCGGATGAGCACGGTCGCGGTGCGCGCGCCCGCCCACTCGTTGCGCGGGCCGATGAGGAAGTGCGGGTCCGAGCCGAGGAACAGGCGGTGGACCCGGAGGTTGCGCAGGCGCCGGCGCAGGTTCGCGTCGGGCGGCGGCGCGCCGGATCCGTCGACCACGAACGCGGGGAGCGCCACGAGGAGGTGCTCCGCCCCCTCGACCTCCTCCAGCGAGTAGGGCAGCCGCGCGCGGTGCTCGATGACCCCGTGCGTGATGCGCCCATCGGCCAGCCGTGCGTCGCCCATCGCGGAGCAATCTAGATTGTCGACTCGATGCCCGCGCGCCAGACGCTCGACTTCATCGTCATCGGCGCCGCGAAGTGCGGCACGACGAGCTTCTGGCGCGGCCTCGACTCGCACCCGCGGATCCGTACGCCCTCGGACAAGGAGAGGGGGTTCTTCAACTCCGACGCCCGCTACGCACGCGGCCTCCCCGCCTTTCTGGCCGCCGCGTTCCCCGGCCTCGAGCCGGGGCAGGTCTGCGGGACGGTCACGCCCAACTACATGAGCTCGCGCAGGGTCGACACGGTCGTCGAGCGCATGTGGCAGACGGTGCCGGACGTGCGCCTCATCGCGCTGCTGCGCGACCCGGTCGAGCGGACCGTCTCGCAGTTCCGCCAGGGCGTCCGCGTCGGCTCGGTGCGCGCGCCGACCCTGCCGGAGCACCTCGAGGCGGTTGGCGAGGACGCGGAGGTCGTGCGCAACAGCGAGTACGGCCGCATCCTCGGGCGCTACCTCGAGCGCTTCGGCCGCGACCAGCTGCTGATCGGGTTCACCGAGCGCCTCGAGCGCGACCCGCAGGCCCTCTACCGCGACGTCTTCTCGTTCCTGGGCGTCGACCCGGCGCACGAGCCGCCGCCGAGCCGCCTCAACGTCGGTGGAACGGCCTCGCGCGTCGAGGGCGAGGCGATCGAGGCGATCGAGGAGTGGATGGACGAGAACGTCTGGCCGCGGGTCGAGGCGCCGGGAGAGCTGCGCCGCGGCCTGGCCTGGTGGCTGCGCTACCACTGGAACACGCAGCCCGACGAGGAGCTGGTGGAGATCCCGCCCGAGCTGCGCGCCGAGCTCCAGCGCCTCTTCCTCGCCGACGCCGAGCTGCTGCGCCCGATCCTCGGGGCCGACCCCCCGTGGGCGGCGCGCTACCGGCGCGAGCTGCGGGACGCCGCGTGACGACGAACAAGCAGGCGCTGGGGCGGACCGTCGTGACCGAGCACTTCGTCGTGCTCCACGTCCCGAAGACCGGCGGGACGTTCATCCGCGAGATGCTCTGGGCCGAGCTGCCGCGCGAGCGCTTCGTCCCCGCGCCGAGCGTGCATCACCTGGCCTGGCGCGAGCTGCCGGCCGAGGCGCGCGCGCGGCCGGCGCTCGCCTACGTGCGCAACCCGTGGGACTGGTACGTGTCGCGCTACCACTACGCCCGCCAGCGACACCCCGACAGGCGCCCGCCGACGTTGATCGCGCGCACCTTCGAGGAGGAGGTCCGCGCGGCTCTCTCGAGGCCGCGCACCGACCTCTTCACCCGCCGGTTCGACCGGATCGTGCGCGGCGCGGCCGAGGCCGGCAAGCTCACCGTCGGGCGCTACGAGCGGCTCGTCGACGACCTGCTCGACTTCCTCGACGGGACCGGCGCGCCGTTCGACGCCGGGCTCGGCGACCGCCTGCGCGCGGCGCCGCGGGTGCGCGCCAGCGAGCACGACGACTACCGCTCCTATTACTCGCCCGAGCTGCGCGACCTCGTCGGCGAGCGCTGCGCCCTGGTCGCGCGCTTCGGCTACGAGTTCTAGCCGGCGAGGGCCTCGACAGCGAACGTGCCGGTGAGGGCGAGCGCGAGGATCGAGACGGCGAGGACGGCGCGCGTGGCCGGGGCGGCTCTGGGCTGCGCCGCGCCCGCGAGCAGCGCCCAGCGGCGCAGCCGCGACACCGGGAGGACCACGGTGCGGCACAGGACGCCAAGGTCGCCGCGCAGGCTCGAGCGCTCGACGTAGGCGAGGTCGATCTCGATCTTGGCCGGCAGGATGCTCTCTCGATAGGCGGCGACGCGATCGGGCACGGCGGCCAGCAGCTCGCCCTCGCCGGCGTAGGCCAGCTGCGCCGGGCCGGTGAGGCCGGGCAGGACGGTGTGGATCCGCGCGTAGGCCTCGGGGTGGTCGGCCACGAAGTCGGCGACCTCGGGCCGCGGGCCGACGAGGCGCATGTCGCCGCGCAGGACGTTGACGATCTGCGGCAGCTCGTCGAGGCGGTGACGGGCCAGCCAGCGGCCGAGCGGGGTGTAGCGCTCGTCCTCGGCCGTCGACAGCGGCGGGCCCGGGACGCCGTGGCGCATCGTGCGGAACTTCAGCATCGCGAACGGCCGGCCGCCGCGCCCGATCCGCGGCGAGCGGAAGAGGACCGGGCCGGGCGAGTCGAGGCAGACGGCCACCGCGATCCCGGCGCCCACGAGCAGCAGCACGGGCAGCGCCAGCACGCAGATCACGAGGTCGAGGGCGCGCTGCCGTGACACGGGCGGGATGCTAGGTCATCAGGAGGCCGGTCGAGAAGCGCTCACCTAGACTCGCCGCCGTGGACGAGCGCGAGCGCAGCCTGCGCGAGGACCTCCGGGCCGCGCGCGACGAGGCCGCCGCGCACCGCCGCAGGGCGACCGACCTCGAGCAGGCGCTGGCCGACGCCGAGCAGGCCA
>DASVRH010000219.1:0-3233 GCA_036388715.1 Solirubrobacteraceae bacterium
GCCGCCGGGCCCGCCGCGACGCGCACGACCTCCGCGACCGACACCACGGCGCGCCCGCCGTCCGGCAGCCGCGCCTGATGGACGACGAGGTCGAGCGCGCCCGCGACCTGGTCGCGCACGGCGGCGTGCGGCAGCCCGAGCCCGGCCATGAGCGCGAGCGTCTCGACGCGTCGCAGCGCCTCCTCCGCGGACCCGGCGTGCACGGTCGACAGCGACCCGTCGTGGCCGGTCGACATCGCGCTCAGCATGTCCAGCGCCTCCGCCCCGCGGACCTCGCCGACGACGATCCGATCCGGCCGCATCCGCAGCGCGTTGCGGACGAGCTGGCGGATCGTCACCTCGCCCCGCCCCTCCAGCGACGCCGGCCGCGCCTCGAGCCGGACGACGTGCGGCTGGCGCAGGCGCAGCTCGGCGGCGTCCTCGATCGTCACGATCCGCTCGCTCGCGGGCACGAACGCCGACAGCGCGTTGAGCGTGGTCGTCTTCCCCGAGCCGGTCCCGCCGGAGACCAGCACGTTCAGACGCGCGCGCACCGCCGCGCGCAGCAGGTCGTGCAGCGGCGCCGACCACGAGCCGCACGCGACGAGGTCCGCCGGCGACAGCCCGCGCGGGCGGAAGCGGCGGATCGTCAGCGACGGCCCGTCGAGCGCCAGGGGCGGGATCACCACGTTGACGCGCGACCCGTCGGGCAGGCGTGCGTCGCACAGCGGCTCGGCCTCGTCGACGCGACGCCCGAGCGGCGCGAGGATCCGCTCGATGGCGTGGCGCAGCGCGGCCTCCGAGGCGAACTTCACGCCCGTCTCCTCCAGCCGCCCACCCCGCTCGACCCAGACGCGCCCAGCGCCCGAGACCATGACCTCGTCCACGGCCGGGTCGGCCAGCAGCGGCTCGAGCGGGCCGAGACCGAACGACCGCTCCGCCACCCTCCGCACGAGCTCCTCCCGCGAGGCGGCGTCGAGCATCCCCGCCTCGCGGTCCACGAGGGCGCGGATCCGCTCCGCCGGCTGGGCGCCGGACGCGTCCTCCTCCCCGAGCAGGCGCTCGCGCAGGACCGTCGCCACCGAGTCGAGCGCATCCTCCACACAACGCAGAAGGGGCGAGCCCTCTCGGACTCGCCCCCTCGGAAGCTCAGGTCTCGGTGCGGAGCGCTACGGCGTCTCGTCCGGCGGCTCGGGCGGCGCGTCGGCCGGCGAGAGCGTCAGCGGGAGCGGGCGCGGGAACTCGTCGTTGATCGGGATCACGTACGAGGCGAGCTGCTTGAAGGGCGGCCACGCCTGGTCGAGCTTCGGCGGGTGCAGCGAGCACGTGATCGACTCCGGGTCCGGCAGGCACGGGTTGTGCGGCTGGACCCAGCGGAACTGCGCCTCCGCGGTGGCGTCGTACTTGTCGGGCAGCTTGCTCCAGCCGCGGTCGAGCTCGTCCTGGTTCGAGTAGCCGTCGTGGTCGAGGTCGTCCGGGCCGTCGAGCCGGCCGTCGCCGTCGCTGTCCGGATCGAGGAAGTCGGGGTCGGCGTAGACGACCGGGTAGAGCTCCTCGCTCTCGTAGATCGTCTTCCACCAGTCGCGGCGCATCGGGCCGTTGGCCTCCCACCAGTTCGGCAGGCCGTCGGCGTCGACGTCGCGGCGGTCGTCCGTGAGGCCGGAGCTCGGCTCGCTGACCTGGGCGCCGTCGCTGTAGTTCAGGTACGTGCCCATGTTGCCGTAGCGGACCCACATGACGTGCTCCTGCCAGGCCTGCATGCCGTCGCCGTCGTAGTCCGTGTTGAGGTCGGGGTCGAGGGCGTTCGGGTAGGGGCGCTTGCCCGGGTACGGGAGGGCGCGCAGGTTGAGGTCGAGCGCGGACTCGTACTCCCAGAAGTCGGAGAGCGTGTCGCCGTCGGTGTCCCACTTGCAGCGGTCGGTGCCGATCGAGGCCTCGAACGCGTCGGTCATGTGGTCGTTGTCGTCGTCGGTGTCGACGTCGTCGAGGATGCCGTCGTTCTCGCAGTCGACGGGGCCGGCGGGCGGCGGGGGCGCGTCGGCCGCGGGGGCGCCGTCGGTGGTGACGCGGCCGACCGGCGCGATCGTCGGCGACGAGCTGGCCTTCGTGTACCGGCGGCCGAAGCGCTTGGCGAGGATCCGGACGCGGAACTTGGTCGGGACCTGCTGCTCGGCCTGCTTGTTCAGGAAGGGGCGGAGCTTCTCGGGGACGACGACCTTCAGCTTCGTGCGCGTCGCGCTGACGGCCTTGGCGAAGATCGCGCGCTGGTTCGTCCGCTTGAAGACGACGGTGTTGCGGTTCTTGCCCTTGAGGAAGTTGCGCCCCGTGACGGTCATCGTGTCGCCGATCGCCAGGTTCAGCGGGTCGATCTTGGTGATCGAGGGGTACGTCGTCCGCGCCGTCGCGGCGTCGGCGGTGGCCACCGGCGCGAGGAGCGCGGCCAGTGCGGCGGGCAGGATGAGGAGCAGGCGCACGTTCATGGGGATCGATCCGGGTGTCGGTCGCCCTCCCTGAGTCTTGAGCGCGGCGGGCGCTCTAGTGGACGATCAGCCCAGGCCGGTTCAGCGCAGTCCCGCGCCGTAGGCGAGGGTCGCGGGGGCGCGGCGGCGGTCGCCGGCGGCCCGCGGGAGGAGACGCAGCTCGCGGGCGAAGCTCTGGGCGGCGGCGAGGTAGACCGCCTGGCGGAGGGTCACGCGGAGGGAGGCCGCGATGCGCGGCGGGCCCGCGGATTCGGCGGGGACGGGCGCGGCGGCGAGGACCTCGACGTCCTGGAGCGCGAGGTCCGTTCCCCCGGGAGCGCCGGGCCGCGGCTCGCGCGTGACGAGGACGTCGACCCGAGCGCCGGGGACCACGACGCCGGGCGGGCCGGCCGCGACGACCTCCGCGACCCGCTCGCCGCGGCGGACCGGCGCGCCCGCGGGCGGCGCCGCCGGGTCGGCGAGCGCGGCGGCGGTGACGTCGGCGCCGGGCGGGATCGCCGCCGCCGCGCGCTGACCGGCCAGCTCGGCCGGGGCGGCGAACGAGCCCTGGGGCGCGAAGCGGGCGGGGACGGAGCGGACCGCGAGGTCCCGCGGGGACATCCTCGCGCCCGCCGCGATGGGCCCGCGCGCCACGACCACCGGGACCGTCGGCCCGAGCCGCTGCTCGAGCGCGGCCTCGCGGCCCGCGACGTCCGAGGCGGCCAGGCCGCCGAGGAGGAGCGCGAGCCCGGCGAGGACGAACGCGCGCCGGCGGCGGGCGGGGGCCGTCACGCC
>DASVRH010000220.1:0-2815 GCA_036388715.1 Solirubrobacteraceae bacterium
ACGTCGAGCTGCTGCGTACAGCGGCGCGGGCGCGGCACCCGAGCGCGTCCCCTCGATGAACCGGCGGTTGCGCACGACGATCGGCCGCGAACGCGGCGGCGACCGGCGCGGCGTGACCAGCGTGATCGCGTCGGTCAGGAAGGGCCCGTACTCCCACGAGATGAGCTCCTGGCCCACGACGTCCAGGCCCGCGCGCTCGCAGGTGCGCGCGAACCAGGCCGCCGTGGTGCTCTCGGCCCGCCAGCCGTAGACGCTCGGGAGCAGCCCGCGTCGCGTCAGCGCACGCCGCGGCCGCTCGGGCAGCGCGCGGGCGAGCCGCGCCCCGCGGCGGTACGCGCCCATGTTCGAGTGATGCAACAGCGCGACGCCGTCCGGGGCGAGCTTCGTCGCCAGCTCGTGCGCATAGGCCTCGAGCACGTCGGCCTCGGCGTGCACCAGCGAGTCGAAGCTGAACGCCAGGTCCACCGAGCCGTCGGCGACCATCGGCAGCGAGCGTCCGTCGCCGACGTGGAAGCGGGCGTGGGCGACGCCGGCGAGCCGCCGGCGGCACGCCTCGAGCGCGAACCCGGCGACGTCGACGAGCACGAGCTCCTCGCACAGCCCGGCCAGATGCCGGCTCCAGCGCCCCTGCCCGGGCCCCAGCTCGAGGATCGTCCCCGTCGGCACGAAGCTCCGGATCCGCGGCAGGAGGGCGGCCCGCCACTGCGCCTCGCTCCCGCCCCACGGGCCCGACCACTCGTCTCCCCCTGAGGCCCAGCCGCCAGGGGCACCCCACTTCGCGCGGATCTCGTCGAGGCACGGCACGGCTCAGCGCCGCGCGACGGCGTGGAGGGTCGCGCCGAGCAGCGCGGGGAGGCGGCGCTCGGCGAGCCGGTAGGCACGACCGCGGCCGAACGCCGTCGGGCGCGTGGTGAGGTGGTCGAGGAAGCGACCGCCGTGGGCGCCTGCCTCCACGTCGCGGAAGCCCGCCGACCGGAGCATCCGCTCCAGCGTCGCGGGCGTGAAGAAGCGGATGTGGGGATCGCGCCAGGGCTCCTCGAGCGCCAGCTCGTCGCCGTGCGGGTGCCAGGTTCCGCGGAGGGACCACAGCCGCAGCCGCCAGTAGGCGACGTTGGGGGTCGAGGCCACCAGGCGCCCGCCGGGCCGGAGCACCCGACGCGCCTCGGCGGCCGCGTGGTCCGGCCGGAAGAGGTGCTCGAGCACCTCGACGCACACCACGACGTCGAAGCTCGCGTCGGCGAACGGCAGGCGGGCCGCGTCCTCGACGACCCGCGCGTCGAGCCCCCGCTCGCGCGCGAGGGCGACCGCCCGCTCGGAGACGTCGACGCCGACGTACGCGCTCGCCCGCTCGGCGACCTGCGGCGCGTAGCCGTTGGCCGCGCCGCAGCCGAGGTCGAGCACGCTTGCGCCCGCGGCGTGGCCCAGCAGCAGCTCGCGCAGCTCCGGCTCGGGCTCGTAGCGCGGCGTGCGCGGCGCCGACCAGTAGTGGTCGTAGTACGGGCCGCCCACGGGGGCAAAGGTACACTCGCCGCCGTGCGGGTTCTGCACATCGGCAGGGACTTCGAGGACCTGCGCCCGTGCGGCCTCACCGTCTACTCCGACGCGCTGATGCGGGCGCAGCTGCGCGCCGGCCACGACGTCGCGTACTTCTTCGCCGGGCGCCACTACCCGAAGCTCGGGCGCCCGCGGCTGCGGCGCTGGGACAGCGACGGCCTGGCCATGCTCGAGGTCCTGTCCTCGCCGAACGCGCCGCACTGGACCGCCGGCACGCGGTACCCGCTGCGCGACCTGTCCGACCCCGTGCTGGAGCGCCTGTTCGACGCGGCGCTGCGCGAGACGCGACCGGACCTCGTGCACGTGCACGAGCTCGCCGGCCTGACGTCGTCGATCGTCGAGCGCACCCGCGCGGCGGGCCTGCCCGTCGTCATGGGCCTGTACGACTACGCGCCGCTCTGCGCCACGGTCCGCCTCGTCCACGCCGACGGCCGGCTGTGCCTGCGCCGCGACGTCGGGGAGGACTGCGCGCGCAACTGCGCCTCCGCGCCCGAGGGCGACGGCCACCTCGTCGAGGCCACCATGCGCTATGAGCTGCGTCGGATCAAGCGCGCGCACCCGCGGCTGGCGACGCTGGCGGGACGCGCGCGCCGGCCGGTGATCGGCGCCGCGCTCGCGGCGCTCGGCAGCCGCCCGATGGACGCAGGCGACGTGCCGGCCCCCGCCCCGGCGAGCGATGCCTTCGTCGCCCCGCCCGCGGACTACCAGCGCCGCCGCGACGTCAACGTCGAGCGCCTGAGCCGCTGCGACCGGTTGATCGCGCCGTCGCGCCGCGTCGCGGAGATCTACGGGCGACTGGGCGTCGACGCGAGCCGGATCGCCGTGCAGCGCCTCTCGCTGCCGCATTTCGAGGGCCTGCGTCCGCGCCGCGGGACCGAGCCGGGGTCGCCGCTGACGTTCGTCGCGCTCAACGCGCTCGGCACGCCCACGAAGGGCTCGGGAACGGTGCTCGACGCGGTGCGCCGCCTCGACGCGGCGGGCCGCCGCGGCCGCTTCCGCGTCAAGGCGTTCGGCGACATCGCGCCGTCGCTGCGCGCGACGGTCGACGCCGAGCCATCGCTGGAGTGGGGCGGCGGGTACGAGCGCGCGAGGCTCGACGTCGTCCTGGCCGAGGGCGACGTGGGGCTCGTCCCGTCGGTGTGGGAGGAGGCCCACGGGTTCGTCGGGATCGAGATGATCGCCTCGGGCATCCCCGTCATCGGCAGCGCGCTCGGCGGCCTGCCGGAGTACGTCGTCGAGGGCGAGACCGGCTGGCTCAACC
>DASVRH010000221.1:0-12904 GCA_036388715.1 Solirubrobacteraceae bacterium
ACCACGGCGGCGTTCTCGCGGGTCAGCGCGGCCTCCGTGGCGTAGAACGTCCCGCCCTCGGAGCCGAGGATCAGGAACCGGCGCAGCCGGGTCCAGACGTCGACCGGGAAGGCGCGGCCCCCGGCGTCGTTGGTCACCTTGCCGGCACCGCGCCGGCGGACCAGGTCCTTCAGATACGACATGACGGCTCCTCCTTTCTCGAGGATCGGGTTGCGTACAGATCGGCTTCCGCGGCGAGCGCGTCGCGGAAGCGATGCAGGGCGCCGAGGAGCGTGTCGATCTTGTGGAGCGAGTTCCTGCGCGCCTGCGGGGAGTCGACCTCGAACCAGAGCGAGATCTCGTCGTCGCAGTCGGCGATGCGCAGGCGGACGCGCGGCTCCGGCGGCGTCCCGCGCTTGACGCGCTTGGCCGAGGTGTCCTCCACGAACACGCGCACGTAGGCGCCGCCGTGGAAGCCCGGCAGGTTGAGCAGCACGCGCTCGTCGACGCGCGCGCCGCGGTTGCGCCCGCCGCTCACGAGCCCGAAGGTCGGACGGCGGCCCGCGTACTTCGTCAGGTACGACATGGACCGCCCTCCTCTCGGTGTCGGGTGTGCGTGCGGTCGTCTGGTGCAGGGGTCGTCGCGGTCGTGTCGTGCAGCCGGATCGCCCGGCGCCGCCCGAGGGCGGACCCGGGCTGCGGGATTCGAACCCGCTCGCGGCGTGCTCACCTTGCGGCAGCGTTCCGCCGTCCTTGACGAGAACCGGGTCTGCTCCGGCCCGCGACGAGCACACCCGGCTGGAGTCGAACCAGCGGCCTCCGCCTTCGGAAGGCGGCGCTCTCTCCGCTGAGCTACGGGCGTGTGATGGGTCTTCGTTCGGTTGTCCGTGCCTCTCGCCGCCTCGTCGGCTGCTGGAGCCCGAGCACCGGGATCTTCACCGAAATTCGCGCATGCTGACGCGCACGTCTTAAGTGACAGTGAAGGACGGCGGTGGTCTTTCTCTCTGGGCGGGGCCTCAGTCGGGTGCTGTGGTGTCGGTTCAGGTGGTCATCTCCTCTGGCTGGTCTCGGGCACGAAAAAGGCGGCCTACTGGGGCCGCCTTCGCGCAGGACAACGGGTGTCGAGCGGCCGGGCGGCGGCTAGATCCGGTTCTCCCTCGCGAAGCTGATGTCTCGGTGCGACATGCGGTCGTTCACCATAGGGAACACGTCGGCGGACCGCAAGAGCAATTTGAGAGAAACTGTCGCGCCGGTTCGAATCCCGGTGGCGGCGGGTAGTCGAGCGCCCGATGCGCACGGCTCTGCGTCTGCTCCTCGCTGCGGTCGGCCTCGGGTCCCTCCTGCCGACGGGCGCTGCCGCGCAGACCGGCCGCCTCGACACGGGCTTCGGGCAGGGGGGCGTCGCGACGACGCCGATGGGGCTGGAGCGCAACACCGACTTCGCCATGGACGCCGCAGTCCTGTCGGACCGCAGGGTCGTCGTCGGCGGCACGGTCGACAACGACGACGGGCCCATGGGGCTCGGGCTGGCCCGCTACCTCCCCTCCGGCGAGCTCGATCCGTCGTTCGGCGACGGCGGCCGCGTCGTGACGACGAGGTTCCCGTCGGCGCTGAACGCCTGGGCCATGCTGCGCCAGCCGGACGGGAGGCTGCTCGTCGGCGGCTCGATGTGCGACGGCTCGCCGTGCGACATGACCGTGGTGCGGTACACGGCCGATGGCGCGCTCGACGGGACGTTCGGCGACGGCGGCTTCGCGCGCGTGGAGTTCCCGCCGTGCGGCGACGAGCGCCGCCGCGGCACGGTCAGCGACCTCGCGCTCGACGGAAGTGGGCGCATCGTCGCGGCGGGCAACGCGTGCACGGGGTCGAGCGGGAGCTCCACCGACGCGGCCGTCATCCGCCTGCGCGACGACGGCTCGCTCGACGACACGTTCGGCGAGGGCGGCCGCGCCTGGATCGACCTCGGCGACTTCGGCAGCGCCGCCGCGAGCGTCGCGGTCGACGGACAGGGCCGCATCGTCCTCGGCGGCACGACGGACCTCGGCGAGACCCCGAACGTCGCGGCGCGGCTGACGCCCGCGGGGCGGCCCGATCCCTCATTCGACGGCGACGGGCTCCGGCTCTTCCGGCTCGAGGGGATGGGCTCGATCGTCCACCAGGTCGGCGTGCTGCCCGACGACCGGGTCGTCCTCGGCGGCGTGGCGATCATCGACGCCGTCGCCGGCGCGTGGTTCGTGCGGCGCCTGGCGGTCGACGGCTCGGACGACGTCTCCTACGACGGCGACGGGACGGCGTTCCTCCGCCACCCCACGAAGGACGCGGCGCTCGGGATGCTCGTCGCCGCCGACGGCAGCGTGACGCTGAGTGGCCAGCGGTACGAGGAGGGGCGCGGCAGCCACATGGCGGTAGGGCGGCTGACGCCGTCCGGCGCGGTCGACGGGGCCTTCGGCGACGGCGGGGTCACCTTCATCCCCTCCGCGGAGGAGTCGCTGGGCACGGCGCTCGCCGCCGGCCCCGGCGGCTCGCTCGTCGTCACCGGGTGGTCCGGCAGCCAGGAGGACCGCTACGTGTTCGCGACCGCCCGGCTCCTCGGCGACGGCTCCTCGTCCCTGCCGCCGCCGGCCCCCGAAGTCGGCGACGCCCCCCTCCGCATCCCCGTCCGCAACGGCGCGCGGGTCAAGCTGCGGCGCAACGGCACGTTCGCGCTGCGGCTCGGGCCCTTCGTGGAGCAGGCGAGCGGGCGGGTCGAGATGCTGCGCGGGACCAGGCGCTTCGCGGCGCGCGACTTCACGGTCGAGCGGTACGGCACCGTGAACGTCCGCCTGCGCGCGTCGCGCCGCGTGCGCCGACTGGCTCGGCGGCGCGGCGGCGTGCGCGTGAGCGCGCGACTGACCGCGCGCGACGTCCGCGCCCGCTACGCCGCGCGGCGCTTCGCCTTCCGCCTCGTGCGCTAGACGAGATCGGTCAGGGCGTCGTCGAGCTCGCGCAGCTGCGTCGCCCGGTGCACGAGCTCGACGCGCCGCTCGAGGTCGGCGACGCCGAGCCGGTCCTCGACGAACGCGATCTTCAGCTGGGTCACGGCGACGGTGCGGTCGTCGTCCGTCGCCTCGAGCCGGTCGCGGCGGACGCCGTGGACGTCCGGCGGGCCCGGCGGCCCCTTCGGCCCCGGGTACTCGACGTCGCAGAGCGCGATGCTCAGCTCGACCTCGTCCTTCTCGATCCGCCGCACCTCGGGCGCGTCGACGAAGCGATCGCCGACCCGCGTCCTCACGATGACGCCGTCGAAGTAGTCGCCGTAGGCGATCAGGACCTTCTTGACCTCGCCGACGGGCTGGCCGAACCGGTCGGTCACCGGGGTCGCGCGCTCGAGCGTGAAGTACGACGCGGGCATCGGGCTGGATATCGGAGCGTCGTCGCGGAGCGGTCGCCCCGCTGCGCCTGAGGCGGACGGATGGGCAGAACTCCGACCACGCAAGTCGGTGTTAGGGTGCCCTAACTATGGAGCAGCCGACCGCGGGCCGCCGTCGCCCGAACCTTCCCCGCGCCGCCGTCTGGGCGGCCCTCACCCTCGTCGTCGCCGGCCTCGTCTACCTCATGGCCACCGCCTCGACCGGGCCCGTCGACCCCACCGAGGCCGGCGGAGCGCAGTCCCACGGGACCGTCGTCGTCAACTCGGCGATCATCGTCTTCCGCGAGGGGCTCGAGGCCGTCCTGATCTTCGCGGCGGTCACCGCCTCGTTCCTCGGGGCCCACCGCGCCCGCCGGCGGCCCGTGGTGCTCGGCGCCGCCTTCGCCTTCGGCGCGACGGTGCTGACCTGGTTCCTCGTGCAGGCGCTGCTCGACGTCGCCTCCCCGCTGGGCCCGCGGCTCGAGGCGATCACCGGCTTCCTCGCGATCGTCGTGCTGCTGATCGTCCTGAACTGGTTCGTCCACCGCGTCTACTGGTCGGAGTGGATCGGGCGCCACCACCGGCGACGGCGCAGGCTGCTCGCCGGCAGCGGCGCCGGCGTGACCGCCGGCCTCGTGGCGCTCGGCTTCACCAGCGTGTTCCGCGAGGGCTTCGAGACCGTCCTCTTCCTGCAGAGCCTCGAGCTCCAGGCCGGCGGCGGGACGGTGCTCGAGGGCGTCGCGCTCGGGCTGCTCGGGACCGCGGGCGTCGGCGTCTTCACCTTCTGGCTGCACCACAGGCTGCCCTACCGGCGGATGCTCGTGTTGACGGGCGTGCTCGTGGGCGCCGTGCTCGTGGTCATGATCGGCGGCACCGCGCTGACGTTCCAGGACCTCGGCTGGCTGCCTCAGCATCCGACGCCGTTCACCGTGCCCGAGTGGATGGGCGCGTGGTTCGAGATGTACTCCTACTGGGAGACGCTGGGCGCGCAGGTGCTCGCCGCGGTCGTGGTCATCGGCTCGTACTACGCGGCCGAGTACGTCAAGCGTCGCCGGCCGATCGCGCGCGGGCTCGAGCCCGCGCGGCGCGCGACGCTGCCGCCCGTGACCGCATGACCCTCGCGCTGTTCGCCGGGCTGCGCGTGTCGGATCTCGCCGCGGCGCGGGCCTGGTACGAGCGGTTGCTCGGCGAGCCGTCGTTCTTCCCCCACGACCGCGAGATCGTGTGGACGCTCGCGGACGGGCGATCGGTCTACGTGCTCTTCGAGGAGCGCGCCCCGGTGGGCGGCGGGCTCGTGACGCTCTTCGTCGACGACCTCGATGCGGCACTGGCGCCGATCGCCGCGCGGGGCCTCTCGCCCACGTCGTCGGAGACCTACTCGAACGGGGTGCGCAAGGCGACGTTCCGCGACCCCGACGGCAACGAGATCGGGTTCGGCGGGCCGCCGGCCGCGGGCTAGCCCGCGCGGCGGTAGACGACCTTGAGGTCGTCGTGCCAGTCGCCCGGCTCGCGCGCGAGCTGCGACAGGCCCACGAAGCCCTCGTCGGCGAGCGTCGCCTCGTAGCGCTGGTCGAACCCGGGATGGTCGCGCCAGCTCCGCAGGACGCCGTCCTCGAGCGAGATCCCGTACGTCCTCCTCACGCCGCGCTCGTCGAAGTACTCCTGGACCAGCCCGTCCCCCTCCTCAGGGGGACCGATGACGGAGATCGCGTCGGGGATCTTCTCGTGGTCGTGGTGCGAGCGCTGGATCAGGAAGCGCTCGCCGTCGAGCCACTCGAAGGTGGTGCTGCCGGGTGCGACGCCGTCGAGCATCGGGTGCGTCGCCTCGGTGGTCCAGGTGCCGACGAGCACGGCGAACGGTTGCATCGCGGGGTCATGTTCGGTCATGGAGTTAGGACGATCGCGACACGGAGAACTCATCGGCGCGCAACTTCGCTCCAGGCGTTGAGTCTCAGTCACCGATGAGCCGCCTGCTCCTCCTCGCGCTGGTCGTGGCCTGGATGCTGCCGGCGTCCGCCGCGGCCGCGCCCGGTGTGACCACCGGTCCGCTGGAGGGCCCCGTCGTGCTCGTCGAGGACGGCGCGATGTGGATCGAGGACGATGGCCGCTACTCGTCCGCGCTGATGGCCGGCCGTACCGACGGCACGCGGCGGCGCCTGCTGAGCGGCCAGTTCGTTGAGGATCTCTCGAGCGACGGCGACGTCGCCTCGGTCTCGATCTACCCGCAGCTGTGGACGGCGACGATCGGCGGCGAGCCGCAGGCGATCGAAGGGCTGCCCTCCGAGTGCGCGTCGCGCAACGCGGCGAAGCTCGACGGCGCCGTCATGGTCGTCTCGTGCGGGGGCTACGAGAACCACAGCGTCGTGGTGCGCCGCCCGGGCGGCGCGTACCGGACGTTCCCGGCCGGGAGCGACGGGGTCGCCGTCGCGGGACGGTACGCGGCGTGGACGGCCGGGCCGGCGCTCGACGGCACCAGGGTCGTCCTCTACGACGCCTTAGCCGATCGCGAGGTGCTGCGGGCGGGAACCGGGCGGCATCTGTACCCGATCGCGCTCCAGCCGGACGGGACGATGCTCCTCGGCATCGGCGGCTCGTTCGAGGACACCGGGGTCGCGTGGGTCGCGCGCTCCTCGCCGAGGCTGCACGAGTTCGCCGTGTCGCCGCTCAGCTTCCGCGGCTTCGCCCGCGACCGGGTGCTGGCGCTCGAGCTGGACCGGTCGAACGTCGAGGGTTCCGGGACCCGGTTGGTCTTGCTCGGCCTGAACGGCTCCCGCCGCGTCGTCGCGAGCACGCGCGGCCTCGGCCGGATCGTCGGGGCGCACTACGACGGCAGCCGGATAGCCGTCGCGACATCGACGTGCAACGGCAGCCGGATCTCGATTCGCAGCGCCTCCGGTCCCGCCTTCACGCCCGCCGCCCCGCGCCTCTGCAAGCTGATCCTGAGCTCGCCGCCCACCTTCGATTTCAACACGCGCGACCGTCCGCGGATCGCCGTCCGCGTGCGGTGCCCGGAGCTGACGCTGCGCGTGTGCGACGACCTCGTCGTCCGCGCGGCCGACGGCCGGAAGCTCAGCAGCGTGTCGTATCTCCCCGGCTTCGACGGCGGCTACAACGTCTATCTGAACGACGCCGGCGTCCGCCGCATCGCGCGCGAGGGCAGCATGCCCGTCCGCCTCGAGATGATCGGCGACGGCCGGTCTTGGGGCGCCGGGGCGCTTCAGATGCCGGCCACCGCGACGCTGCGCGCGGAGCCGGAGGAGCTGGCACGGCTGCGCCGGTGCATCAGGGAGGAGTCCCGCCCCGCGCAGGCCTCGTGCCCTGACTGAGCCGGTGCGAAGCACAAGGCGTCAGCCCATCGGATGATGTCTCTTGACAATTCTCGTCCCTGCGGGATATACAGCCTGCCCCGGCGCGCGCCGGGTTCCGTTCACGGAGGGATAGGAGGAGCATGCGGACAAGAGGCCTCAGGCGGGTCCTCGTCGCCGTCGTCGTCGCCGGGCTCATGGCACCGGCTGCCGCCCAGGGGGCGGACCACTGGGCCAACTCGGACTACCTCGGTCCGGGGTGGGCGAAGCGCAATCCGTTCGTCAACATCCTCGCCGGCGTGTACTGCCACGAGCTGGACAGCGCCTACACGCGCAACATCGAGATCAACGCGACGTGGCGAGACGGCACGCTCTACGGCAGCTGGGTGAGCTTCCAGACCGACGGGCTGCGGACGTACGCCGGCAAGTACGCGCTGTCCGGCGCGTGCCGCAACCCCCACTCGGTGGGCTACTTCTTCAATGCCCACGACAACTACTACGTCTAGGGGCGCGAGCATGTGGAAGAACACGGCACTCGGCGTGGTCGCCGCGGGCGCGCTCACCATCGGTCTCGCGGGCGGCGCGCTCGCGCTCGACGCGGACAGCTCGACGGCGGGTCGCGTGGCCAGCGACGCGGTCGTCGCTCCCCCGCCCGGCCCGGGCAACCAGGGCGCCGCCCACCAGACGTCCAGCAGCGCGCTGCGCGCGCACCTGGCGGCCGGGGGCGGTTCGTACCTCGACGGCGTGGACTGGGCCTCCGCCCGGTCGTTCGCGATCCCGGGCACGCGCCTGAGGGGCTGGACGTTCGACCAGCCCGGGAAGCGGTGCCTGGCCATGCCGGACCCGATCAGCGAGGGCTACGGGGTCACGTGCCAGACGCCAGACGCCGTCGCGGCCGGCAAGGCATCCGTCGTCGTCCTCCCGCCGGCCGACGCAGGCGCGCCGAACGTCGTCGGCGTGCTCGTGTCCGGCAACCACACCGCGTCCATCGAGGGCGCTGCCGGGGCCGCGGCGAGCTGGGAGCGGATCGGCGACGTCTACGCCGGCACCGCACCGGCGGGCAGCCGCCTCGTGACCGCGGCCGGCAGCAAGGGCATCAACCCGCCGGCGTCGGGGTTCGTGCCGCCGGCAACTCGTCCGTAACCCGTCTCACGCCACGCCGCCGCGGTGCGATCGCGGCGGCGGCGAGCCCCAGGCGTGATGCGCGCGGCGGGCCTCCGCCTCGGCGCGCTGACGATCGCCCTCGTCGCCGCCTTCGTCGTCATCCGCTTCGGCGGATTCGACATCACGCTCGAGCGCGTACGCACCTGGTGCGCGGACGCGGGATGGATCGCACCCGTCGCCTTCGTGCCACTGGCGGTCGCGCTCAACAGCGCGTTCGTCCCCTTCCCGCTGCTCGCCGGCGCCGCCGGCGCCGCCTTCGGGATCGGCGAGGCCACGGCGATGGGCATCGTCGTGGCGGCGGCGGCCGCCGTGGTCCAGATGCTCATCGGACGCCATCTGGTCGGCGCCGGGGCCTTCGACGGTCTCGACGGTGTGGCCCGCGTCAACGACTTCGTCGAGCGACGCGGACTCCTCGCCGTCCTGTACACCCGCCTGCTTCCCGGGCTTCCGTTCGTCCCGCTCAACTACGCGTCCGGCCTCACGAACCTCCGTGTGCGCGACATGGCCGTCGGGACGGCGATCGCCAAGGCCCCTCGGGCCTTCGCCTACGCGGCGCTCGGCGGCAGCCTGTCGGATCTCAGCGCGCCGGAAGCGCAGGTCGCGATCGCGCTGCTCGTCGTCTTCGGGGTCGCCGGGCTGGTCGTCGCGCGCGCCGAGCTGATCGCCGAGCGCAAGCGCGATCGTCAGTGACCCTTGCCGGTCAGCAGCGCCGCGAGCGCCGGCACGAACTGCGCCTGGTTGGCCCAGTAGTCGTGCGCCCGCAGGGCTCCGCCGGGGCTGTTGGCCACGTTGTCGACCTTCACGTCGACGACGCCGAAGTGGCGCTGCTCGCCGGTCTCCGGGTCGGTGGCGACGAGGAGGCCCGGATCGCCGGCCGAACGCCGGCCCTTGCCCTCGCCGGGGCGCCAGCTCGCGGGCGGGTCGAGCGGGTCGGCCACCGGGTCCTTCGGGTCCCAGAAGTTGCGCCACCCCATCGGCGGCTCGCCGCCGCCGGCGAACGCGGCCAGCTGGCCGACCTGCTCGCCCCAGGAGAACAGGTCGATCTGCTTGCGGATCGGGCTCCCGGCGGTCACGAAGTACCGGATCATCTCCGCCCGGCGGTCCCCGCTCGCCCGCCAGGACAAAAACGGCAGGCGGCAGAGCACGTCCCAGCAGACGACCGTGCCCTGGCTGTGGGCGTTGACGATCACGGCATCGACGTCGTCGCGGTCGAGCAGCGCCAGCACGGCGTCCTGCACGAAGCCGCGCACGCGCTCGCGCACGTCGTTGCGGGAGATGTACGTCGCGGCGTCGTCCTCGAGCGCCCGGACCGTGCTGGGAGACCCGCCGGTCGCCGGCGCCCGCGGCACCAGGTGCCCGGCGCGCCGCCGCGAGTGGTGGCGCAGCCCCGCCCAAGCGTCCTCGATGATCATGCGCAGCGTGCCGACGGCGCTCGCGTATTGGCCGTGATGCAGCGCCACCCGCGCGAGCGCGTCGGCCGTCGTCACGGCGCTCGGCCGGGTCGGCTCGGAGGGCGAGTAGACGAGCGCGACGTGCGCGATGCGGCCGTCCTCCGTCAGCGGCCGGCCGGGCCTGAGCCGCGCGAGCCCTTCGGCGCGCGAGCCGTCGACGTGGCTCGTCACGTAGACGGGGCCCGCTGAGCCGGGCCGCTCGGGATCGTCGCCGAGCCGGTCGCCCAGCACCGCGTGCAGGGCGGCGTGCAGGCCGTCCGCGTAGCCGGGCCGGCCGCCCTCGGGCGGCTGCTCGAAGCCGATCCCATGCACCGTCAGCAGGCACGTCGTGCTGCCCATCCACATCCCTTGTTTGGTCGTCATTCGCGCTCGCAGCGCGTTCAGGAACCGATACACTAAAGAATGAGAAGTAGGCGATGGGGCACCTGGTCACGACCATTGACATCGAGGCCCCGGCGGCGCGGGTCTGGCACGTGCTGGCCGACTTCGGCCGGTATCCCGAGTGGAACCCGTACATCGCCGGCGTCGGGGGCGAGCTGACCGCGGGCAGTCGCCTGCAGGTGACCGTTCCGCCGGTCGCGCTCAGCTCGCGGCCGCGCACGTTCTGCCCGACCGTCCTCGACGTCGACCCGGAGGCCGGCTTCCGGTGGGTGGCGGTCATCCGCTCCGCCCGCGTCTTCCGCGGCGAGCACTACTTCCGCCTCGAGAGCCTCGGCGCGAACCGCACCCGCCTCGTGCACGGCGAGCGCTTCAGCGGGCTGATCCTGCCGCTGCACCGGGTCTCGCGCTACCGCTCGACCAGGCGCGGGTTCGAGCGCATGAACGCCGCGCTCAAGCGCCGCGTCGAGAGCGCCGAGCCGGTCACGTGAGGCGGCACGGCCCACGCGCCGAGGGCGCGCCTCAGGTCGTCCGGAGCTGGACGAACATCCTCCCCGCCGAGACGCGACTCGCCGCCGGCGCGTCCGGCTGGCGCGACGCGGTCGCAGGGACGCGGCCCGTGATCCCACGCGGCGCGGGGCGCAGCCAAGGCGACTGCGCGTACGTCGGCAACGGCGTCTCCTGTACCTCGTCGGGGCTGCACGCGGTGCACGCGTTCGACGAGGCGACGGCGACGATCGACGTCGGCGCCGGCCTGCCCGTCGGGGTGCTGCACCGCCACCTCAGCGCGACGCCCATGGAGTTCCCCGTCTTCGGCGGCACGCAGTGGGCGACGGTCGGCGGTGGGATCGCCGCCGACCTCCACGGCAAGAACCACCCGGACGCGGGATCGTTCGGCACCCACGTCCGGGAGCTGACGCTGCTGACGGCCGACGGCACCCGCGTCACGTGCAGCCCGCACGACCACCCGGACCTGTTCGCCGCCACGATCGGCGGCCTCGGCCTGACCGGGTTCGTCGAGAGCGCGAGGCTCGCGCTCCGCCCGGCGCACGGGCGCGTGGTGCGCCAGCGCTACGAGATGGTCCACGGCTTCGGGCAGATGCTGGACGCCTTCGCGGCCAGCGACGACGAGTTCAACCAGGCCGTCTGGTTCGACCTCGCCCATCGCGGCGGCGTCGGGCTGTTCTGCTCGGCGCACCGGGTGGAGGGCCCGGCCCGGGACCCGCAGCGGACGCTCCGCCTGCCGCTCCCTCGCGTCCGGATCGTCAGGCCGACGACGGCGCGCATGGCCAGCGCCGTCGTCGGCCGGGCGTACGCGCGCGCCAAGGATCCGCTCGCGGACATCACGACCTACAACTACTCCGGCAGCCACGAGCTGGTCTTCCACTGGAACCGGCTGTTCGGCGGCGCCGGGACGATCGAGTTTCAGTTCGTCCTGTCCGACTCCTCGTTCGAGGGAGCGCTCTGCGACTTCGTCACGCGCGCGAGGCGCCTGTCCATCCCGCTCCTGTCGGCGGTCGTCAAGCGGCTGGGCCCGATCGCACCCGCCGGGATGCTCTCGTTCCCGACGGAGGGCTACACGCTCACCGTGCAGACCGCGTTCGGCACCGCGGCCGTCCGGTTCCTCCGCGAGTTCACCGAGGCGGTCGTGCGTGCGGGCGGGCGGGTCAACCTCACGAAGGACGCGTGCACCACCGCCGCCGGCTTCGCCCCGATGTACGCGGCCCTCGAGGCGTGGCAGGCGGTCGCCGAGCGCTACGACCCGGTCAACCGCATCGGCTCCAACATGTCGCGCCGGCTGGCGCTGAAGCCCTGGTGACCGAGTGACCTGCGCGCCGCTTCGGCGATCCGCGCGACGTCCCGGTCGCTGAGCGTCGCGTAGCTCGGAAGCCGGACGAGATGACTCGACGCGAAGGCCGCGTTCGGGCAGTCCGTCTGGTAGTCGCCGAACTGCGCCAGCCGCGAGCAGTCGTAGAACTCGTGCGGGTTGACCTCGACGCCGTGGCGCAGCATCCGCGCCGCGAACGCCTCCGGGTCCGGCACGTACATGCCGAAGTACGAGCCGTTCGCCCGCCCGTGCCGATCCTCCTCGAGGAACTCCGCCGCCGGGTGGGAGCGCAGCGCGTCCTTGACCTCCGCGATGGCGTCGCGGCGGGAGCGCAGGTCCTGCTCCAGGCGCGCCAGCTGGCGGTACAGGACGTCGGGCATGAAGGCCCGGAACGGCGGATGCGCGTCGGGGGTGAACCGGTACGAGCTCAGGTCCTTCGACGGCGCGACGAGGTCGCGGAGGGGCCCGAAGCCGCGCTCGGCGAGGTCGCGTGCGAACCGCATGAGCGGTTGCAGGGTCCAGCCGTACAGCCCGGGCGAGCTGAGCAGCGCCACCAGCATGTGGAGGAAGGTCCCCCAGCGCGCGGCCGGCCGGCTCGCCGCAGGGGAGTCCGTGCGGACGTGGCCGGCGAGGCCGGGGGCGACGGCGAGCATCCCGCCGCCGAAGCACGTCACCGACTTGAAGGGGCCGAAGCTGAACAGCGCGCCCTGGCCGAACCGTCCGACGTGCCGGTCGCCGACGGTCGTGCCCACCGCGTGCGCGCAGTCCTCGAACAGCGGCAGCCCGTGCTCGTCGCAGACGCCGGCGATCCCCTCCACATCGGCGGGGATGCCGAACATGTGGGTCGCGATCACGAGGCTGCTCGCGGGAGTGATCTTGCGCCGCAGGTCCTCGGCGTCCATCCCGAGCGTGCCGCGGTCGATGTCGACGAAGACCGGCCTCAGGCCCTTCTGGACGAGGATCCGGACCACGACGTAGTAGTTGTAGGCGGCGACGAGGACCTCCGAGCCCGGCGGCGGGCTCGTCGCCTCGAGGAAGTGCCAGAGCGCGTGTCGGCCCGCCCGCGTGCCGAAGACGGCGCGATCCGGCAGCCGCGTGCGCCAGACCTCGTCGAGCTTGCGGTGCGGGCTGCCCGGACGCACGCGGTCGAGCAGGTACGGCTCCAAGTCGCCCGGGCGCAGCGCCGGCGAGTGCTTCGGCAGCAGCCTGGCCGGCATCCGGCGCTAGGCCGCCTGGAGCTCGTCCGACCGATACCGGCTCAGGTGGTCGAAGCGCTCCATCCCCGCGCGCACGACGCGGACGTCGGCCTCGCTCCACGCCCGCGTCGCGCGCGTGCGGTTCGGCGACTTGTAGAGCAGCGTGGCGCATCGGGCCACCCATCCCTCGTCGGCGGGGAGGTCGAGGAAGTCGC
>DASVRH010000222.1:0-1876 GCA_036388715.1 Solirubrobacteraceae bacterium
CGGCGTCCGGCGCCTCGTCGCGGAGCTTCGCCAGCGCCGCCTCGCCCTTCTCGGCGTTGCGCGCCGCGAGGATGACGCTCGCGCCGCTGCGAGCCAGCTCCAGGGACACCTGGTAGCCGAGGCCGCCGTTCGCGCCGGTGACGACGGCGCGGCGACCGCTCTGGTCGGGGATGTCCTCTGCGGTCCACTTGGCCATGCCCGCGAAGCTAGCGCGTGCGACCCTTCCGCGATGCAGGAGATCCTCGACGGCCTGTGGCGCTGGACCGCAAAGCACCCGGCCTGGAAGCCCGCGGCCGAGCCCGGCGACGCCGACGACTGGCCGCAGGACGTCGGCTGCGTGGCGTACCGGGCCGAGCGCGCCCTCGTGATCGTCGACCCGCTCGTGCCCGAGGAGGGCTTCCTCGACGAGCTGGTCGAGCAGGTCGACCTGCCGGTGTGCGTGCTCCAGACGATCGGCTGGCACAGCCGCTCGTGCGAGCAGGTCGAGCGCCGCTACGCCGACCGCCTGGCCGAGGAGCCCGGCCCCGGCGTCGACCCCGTCCCCATCGGCGGGGCCGGCGAGACGATGGTCTGGCTGCCGGCGATCCGCGCGCTCGTGCCCGGCGACCGGCTCATCGGCGACGGCGAGGGCGGGCTGCGCATGTGCCCGGACTCCTGGATGAAGAACCTGAAGCTGCGCCAGGCCGGACTGGCCGAGGCGCTCCGGCCGCTGCTCGACCTGCCGGTTGACGCGGTGATCGTCTCGCACGGGGAGGCGGTGCTCTCCGACGGCCGCAGGTTGATTGCGCGGGCAATCGGGGAACCGGATCAGTGATGCCCCGGATCTCCGTCACCCACTTCACCGACCCCGGCTGCCCGTTCGCCTACTCGGCCGCCCCCGCCCTGACCGCGCTGCGCTGGCGCTACGGCGACCAGCTCGCCTGGCGCCACGTGATGATCGGCCTCACCGAGGACGCCGCCCAGTACGCCGAGCGCGGCTACACCCCGCTGCGCATGGCCCAGGGCAACCGGCGCTTCCGCCGCTTCGGGATGCCGTTCGGCCGCGGGCCGAAGCAGAGCCTCAGCGCCACCGCGCGCGCCTGCCGCGCGGTCATCGCCGTGCGGCTCGCCCACCCCGAGCTCGAGTGGGCGGCGTTCCGCTCGCTCCAGTTCACCCAGTTCACGACGGACCTGCCGATCGAGTCCGACGCGGCGCTGCGCGACGCGCTCGCCCGCGTGCCGGGCATCGACGCCGAGGCGCTGCTGCGCGCGGTCGACTCCGAGCCGGTGACCGAGGCCTACGAGGCCGACCGGGCGGAGGCGCGCACCGCCGCCGGGTCGCCGACCGAGTTCCAGGGCAAGGCGGCCAACACCGACGGCGCGGTCCGCTACACCGCCCCCTCGCTCCTCTTCGAGCACGAGGACGGCCGCACGCTCGAGGCCGGCGGCTTCCAGTCGCTGGACGCCTACGACGTCTGCATCGCGAACCTCGACACGACGCTGGAGCGCCGCGGCGCGCCCGAGGACGTCGGCGAGCTGCTCGACGCGTTCCCCGAGGGGCTGACCGCGGCCGAGGTCGCGACCTGCCTCGTCCCCATGCCCGACTTCGCCGACGCCGGGGCAGCGGAGGACCTGCTGCTCGAGCTCGCCGACGCCGGCCGCGCCGTCGCGCTGCCGCTCGGCGACGACGCGCTGTGGGTGAGCGCCGGCGCCGACCGCCGCGCGCGGCTCGGCGAGCGGCTGCGGCCCGGCACGCGCATCGGGTGAACGCCGACGAGATCGCGCGCGACGTCGCCGCGCTCGTCCAGGTGCCGAGCGTCACCGGCGACGAGCGCGCGGTGCTCGAGCGCGCCGGCGAGGTCGCCGAGCGGCTGGGCCTGCGCGCGACGCTGCACCG
>DASVRH010000223.1:0-5758 GCA_036388715.1 Solirubrobacteraceae bacterium
CGCGCCGGCGAAGACGACGGCGCCCGCGCAGATCGTCACGCGGTCGCCGATCCGCAGCGGCGGCACCTCGCGGCCGGCCGCCGCCGAGCCGCGCGCGAGCTTCGGCACCTTGCCGAGCACGACGCCGTCCTCGATCACGCAGCCCGCCCCGACGACCGTCCCGGGGTGGACCGTGACGTTGGAGCCGCACGTCACGTCGTCGGGGAGCCGCACGGGCCGGAGGATACGCTGGCCCGCCGATGCTCATCTCCGCGTGCCTCATCGCGTACAACGAGGAGCGCGTCATCGAGCGCTGCCTGGCGTCCCTCGACGGCGTCGTCGACGAGATCCTCGTGCTCCACGACGGCCCCTGCGCGGACGCCACCCTCGAGATCGCGCGACGACACGGCGCGACCGTGTCCGAGGAGCCGCGCGTCGGCCACATGGAGCGCCACGCCGTCACCGCCTACGCGCGGGCGAAGGGCGACTGGATCCTCGCCATCGACGCCGACGAGTTCCTCTCCGACGAGCTCCGCGACCAGCTGCGCGGCCTGTGCGAGAAGCCGGGAGCGCCGAACGGCTACGAGCTGCTCTGGCCGCGCTGGGACGGCACGCGGTACGTCTCGATGAAGAGCCCGCACAAGCGCTGCCTCTTCCGCCGCGACAAGGTCCACCTCGCCGGCTACGTCCACGCCCCGCGGCTCGTCGACCCGCCCGTCGAGCGCCTCGACCTGCTGCTCGAGCACCGCCCGCTCTACAACAACTTCACGCCGAGGGTCATGCTCTCCAAGTGGCGGCGCTGGGCCCGTATCCAGGCCGGCGAGATGCTCACGCCGCTGGCCGAGATCCCCGCCTACAACCTCCCGGAGGACCGCGCGTGGCCACGCCGCCGCGAGCTGTTCAACCGCGTCGCCCCGCTCGTCCTGCCGCTGTACGCGCTGGCCACGTTCGTCGTCGACTTCCGCAAGTCGCTCGGCCCGGACACGCCGGCGCGCGAGGCCGCGCAGACGGCCCTCTACAGCACCGCCTACGCGACGATGCTCCAGCTCTACATCGGCAAGCTGCTCTACCTGAAGGCGCCGAGGAGGCGCTCGCCGATCGCCCGCTCGGCGGGCAGCAGCACCGACACGCCGCCGACGTAGAGCAGGCAGCCGAGGAGGAAGGCGGCCCAGTCGGCGAGCACGAGCGAGGGCAGGAAGAACGCCGCCGCGGCGAGCACGCCCAACCGGATGAGGGTCGCGAGCAGCGGCGCCCCGACGATCCGCGGGTAGCGGCGATCGACGAGCAGCAGCACGGCGGGCACGGCCACGAAGGTCGAGATCGGCACCGCGAGCGCGAGCAGGTGGGCGGAGTCGGCGGCGACCGCGGCCAGCGACAGGCCGGCCTGGAGGGCGACGACGACCGCCGTCACCAGCGCCACCCACTTGTAGCCGCCCTTGATGAACAGCGCGGTGAACGCGATCGACGTCGCCATCGCCCACACGACGTTCGGCACGAGCAGCAGGAACAGCTCGACCGTGAGCACGACCTCGTCGCCGGTGAACTTCGCGAGCACGACGTCGCCCGCCTCCTGACCGACGAGCCACGCCCCCGCAACGACGGGCACGAGCAGCAGCATCCCCGCGCGGAAGACGTCGACGTTGTGCGGCGCCAGCGTCTCCGGCCGCCGGTCCCAGCTCTCCGCGAGCGGCGCGGCGAGCACCATGCCGATCGACGACGCGAGCAGCGCCTGCACGAGCCCCATCGCCATGTAGGCGTAGGTGAAGATCGTGACGATGCCCTCGCCGAGGCGGGCGCCGAGCGCGAGCGTCACGACGTAGCCGACCTGCGAGATGAGGAACGACAGCGACGAGATGCCGAGCACGCCCGCCGCCGCGGCACTCTCGCGCGGCGAGCGCACCGTCGACGCCGACGGCCGCCACCCGCGCCGGGCCAGCGCCACCGCGATCGCCCCCGACATGAACCCCGCGCCCACGAGCAGCGCCGCCGACACGCCGTCGATCCCCATCGCCGGGCGCAGCGCGACGAAGGCGAGGATCGACACGACGCCGCCGCCCCCGAACGCGATCGCCGCGACGACGTAGTTGCCGAGCACGGCGAGCATCGCCGCCCCGAGCGCGCTGAAGAGCTGCGCCGCGATCGCCGGCCACAGGAGCAGCAGCGCGATCCGCGCGGTGTCCTGCGCCTCGTCGGGGAGATCCCCGGTCAGCGCGCCGGCGATCAGCCCGCCGAGCGGCACGAACGCGACGGCCAGGATGAGCGCGATCAGCAGGCCGGCGCCGAGGAAGCGGTCGAAGGCGCCGAAGCGCGTGGGCGACTCGAGCAGCCGCGCGACGATCGTGGTGCGAGCGCTCTGGGCGAACAGCACCGCGATCGAGTAGACGGCGTACGCGGCGAAGAACCCGTCGGTCGAGGCGTCGTTGCCGACGAGCACCGCGATCAGGACGGCGAGGACGCCGCCGGCGATCATCGACGCGGCCTGCGACAGCGACGTGATCGCCGCGCTGGCGACGACCCCGCCGGGGCGGTCGGTGGAGCGCGCGGCAGGGGAGTCCGCGGGCGTGGTGGCGCCCATCAGGCGGGCTCGACGGCGATGAGGCGGACGTTCGCGCGCGGCGGCGTCCCGCCCTTCAGCACGACCTCGGGCATCCGCAGCTTGATCACGCCGTTGACGGGCTCGGCGACGACGCTCGCCTGCTTGCCCGGCCCGAGCCGCCCGCGCGAGCCGCCCTCGATCGTCCACGGCAGCTTGACGTCCTCGTCCTCCGGCCCGACGTTGTCGGCCAGGAACGTCAGCCGCAGCCGCTGCTCGCCGAACACGTGGAGCGCCGCGAAGCCGGTCTCGGCGTTGCGCGGCCCGCCGTCGCTCTTGAGGTCCGGCGAGTACCAGCGCATCCGCAGCGGCTGCTCGGGCTTGAGCACGACGGCGCCGTAGGACGCGCGCCCGATCACCTCGCCGGCCGGCATGAAGCGCGGGTCGGTGCCGCTGAGCACGTAGTTGTCGCGCGGGTCGGGCATCGTCAGCCGGCCGCTCTGGAGGTCGACCTTCCAGTTCAGCGCCGGCCAGGCCGTCGTCTCGGCGCTGCCCTGCGGCGTGTAGGCGCGGTCGATGCTCTTGTTCCAGAACTCGATCCACATCCACTGGTTGCCGAGGTCGAGGACGAACGGCTCCAGGCGCCCGGTGACCAGGCCCGCGTTCTCGCCGTCGGGGACCGACCGGTCGACCCAGTCGTAGGGCTGGTCGCGCACGCCGGGCAGCAGGCCGGGGAACTCGGTGTTCATCCCGGTGATGACGAGCGGGGTCAGCCAGCGCGTCTCGGCGACGGTGAAGAGGAGGACGCCGCCCATCAGCACGGGCGCGAGCCACCGGCGCCAGCGCGTCGCCAGCGCGACGAGGCAGACGACGGCGAGCACGACGGTCAGCAGGATCAGCCCCTCGTTGACCCCGAGGTCGCGGCCGGGGAACCACGCGGTCCACTCGGGCACGAGCTTCTCGAGCTCGAGGTTGTAGCCCGCCGCCGGGTTGGCGACGCGGTCGAACGCGCCCGCCGCGTCGGTCACCTTGAACACCGACCCGCTGATCCCGAGCGCGGCCACGCCGCCGCCCACGAGCAGCCCGACCTTCGGCATCGGCCGCCGCCAGTCGGCCACCAGCGCGACCGCGCCGGCGACGACGATCGGGATCGCGTAGGCGACGTAGCGCTCCTGCACCACCGAGGCCACCGTCTGGCCGAAGAACGCCGCGACGTAGAACAGCGCGCCGAGGTTCAGCAGGGCGACCGCCGCGAAGCTGCGCTCGAACGCCGACGACGCGGACGACGCGGCCGTGCGCAGGACCCACGCGGTGAAGAGGATCGTCGGCACGATCCCCAGCCCCACGACGACCGCGGCCACGTGGCGCATGCCCATGTTCCACATGCCCTCGGTGAACGGCGGGGCCGACGACGTCGTCGAGTAGCCGCCGAGCAGGTTCCCGCCGACGAGCTCGATGAGGAGCACGAACAGCCCGAGCGCGGCGACGAGCACGACGAGCGCCCGGTGGCCGGACAGCCTGCGCCGCCAGCTCCCCCGGTCGCCGACCGCGAGCTCGACGGCGACGATCGACACCACGAACACCGGCAGCAGGAACACGAGCTGCGTGCGCGCCGCGATGGCGACGACGATGGCCAGCAGCGCGAGCGCGTCGTTGCGCGGGCGCGGGTCGGCCACCGCGATCGTCATGGCCAGCAGCGCCCAGGGGAACGCCGCGTACGCCGCGGTCTCGGTCATGAGCGTCAGCGTCGCCACGGCCCACGGCACCCACACCGTCAGCAGGCCGGCGAAGACCGCCCAGCCCCACGCCGCGCCGAGACGGCGGACGAGCAGGTACACGGGGAACAGCGCGCTCGCCCACAGGACGCCGTTCATGATGTGCGCCGCTTTGAAGGCGTCGCCCGTCTCGAGCAGCCCGAAGAACGGCGCGAGCAGCCACATGTAGAGCACGTTCGGGACGCCGTACTGCTGGCCGTGCACGTGCGGGAGGACGCCCTCGAGCCCCGCGTAGCCGAGCGCCGTCTTGACGTACAGCATCTCGTCGATCAGCCAGATGTAGGAGCTGACGTGGCCGGCCTGCCAGGCGAACCAGATCGCCGAGACGACGAACGCGAGCGGGACGACGAGGCGCGGGACGAGCAGCCGGCGCGCGACGGCGGGCAGCGCGCGCGGAAGGGACGCTCGTGGCGCGGACGCCGAGACGGCCATGCCTCAGCGGCGAGCGGTCAGCTCGGCCGGGGTGTCCGGCACGTCGACGCGCTCGCCGCGCGCCTGCGCGGCCTCCAGCGCGTCGATGCGGTCCTGCAGCAGGCTGACGCGCTGGGCCAGCACCTTCGACTGGTCGGCCAGGCGCGAGATCACGAGCGAGAAGTGCAGGAGCAGGACCGTGATGAAGCCCAGCGCGATCGCGAACAGCGCCGACGGTGCGTAGTAGATCCCGACCGTCCGCGCCAGCTCCTCGAGCGCGTCGCGCCACACCGCGAGCCCGAGCAGCACCGCGGTGCAGAACAGCCACAGCAGCGCGTAGCGCTCCATCAGCCGGCGTCGCCGCACCGCCTCGAAGACGACGAAGAACAGCCCCGCCGTGGCGAGGATCGCGACGATCTGGATCCGCGTCTCCACGGAGCTACACCGCCTGCTGCGCGCGCACCGGCGCCTCGTCGCCCGACTCCACCGCCGGCCGCGCCCGCAGCAGTCCCACGAAGATCGCCAGCAGCACCTTGACCATGTAGTACACCGATCGCGACGCGTTGATGGAGGAGGTCCCGGCCTGGCGCTCGCGCATCCGGACCGGCAGCTCCTCCGCGGTCAGACGATGATGGTGCAGCAGCAGGACGGCCTCGACCTCGGGGTAGTCGTGCGGGTAGTCGCGGGCGAAGAGCTCGATGCCCCGGCGGTCGGTCATGCGCAGCCCCGACGTCGGGTCGGTGACCGGGCGGCCGACGACCCACGAGAGGATGCGGCCGAAGATGCGGATGCCGAGGCGGCGCGAGGCCGACGAGCGGTAGCCGTCGCCGTCGGCGGAGATGAAGCGCGAGCCGGTGACCATGTTCAGCTCCGGGTGCTCGCGCAGGTGCTCGAGCATCACCGGCAGGCAGCGCGGGTCGTGCTGGCCGTCGCCGTCGACCTGGACCGCCACGTCGTAGTCGTGCTCGAGCGCGTACTGGTAGCCGGACTGGACCGCGCCGCCGATCCCGACGTTGAACGGCAGCTGGAGCACGCGCGCGCCGACGGCACGCGCGATCCG
>DASVRH010000224.1:0-1885 GCA_036388715.1 Solirubrobacteraceae bacterium
TGCTCGACGAGCGCCGCGCGGAGCTGCTCGGCGGCGCGTCGGACGAGGCCGACCTCCTCGACCGGGCCGCCGAGCGGCTGCAGCCCTCGCTGCGTCGGGTGCTCAACGCGACGGGCGTGATCGTCCACACGAACCTCGGCCGCGCGCCGCTCGCGCCCGCCGCGCGCGAGGCGGTCGCCCGCGTCGCCGAGGGCTACAGCGACCTCGAGCTCGACCTCGGGACCGGCGCGCGCGGCTCGCGCCAGGCGCACGTGGAGGCGCTCCTCCGCGAGCTGACCGGCGCCGAGGCGGCCATCGCCGTCAACAACTGCGCCGCCGCGGTGCTGCTCGCGGTGGCGGCGCTCGGCAGGGAGGTCGTCGTCTCGCGCGGGCAGCTCGTCGAGATCGGCGGCGCGTTCCGGATCCCGGAGGTCGTCGAGCAGGCGGGCGCGACGCTCGTCGAGGTCGGGACGACGAACCGCACGCGGCTGCGCGACTACGTCCGCGCGTCGGGCGACGTGATCCTGCGCGCCCACCCGTCGAACTTCCGCGTCGTCGGCTTCGTGGAGGAGGTCTCGATCGAAGATCTGTGTCAACTCGGGCTCCCCGTCATCGACGACGTCGGGTCGGGCGTGCTCGCCGACGACGTGGCGCTGCTGGCCGAGGAGCCCTCGGTCCGGCGCTCCGTCCGCGCGGGCGCCGCGGTCGTGTGCTTCAGCGGCGACAAGCTGCTCGGCGGGCCCCAGGCGGGGCTGATGGTGGGCACGCGCGACGCGATCGCCGCCTGCCGGCGCCACCCGCTCGCGCGCGCCGTGCGCATCGACAAGCTCTCGCTCGCCGCGCTGCACGCCACGCTCGACCTCTACCGCGAGCCGGGCCGGGCCGTGCGCGAGATCCCGGTCCTGCGGATGCTGCTCGACGACCCGCGCCCGCGCGCCGAGGCGCTGGCCGCCGCGACCGGCGGCGAGATCGTGGAGGCGACGGCGAAGGTCGGCGGCGGTGCGCTGCCGCTGCTCGAGCTGCCCGGGCCGGTCGTGGCCCTCGACGCCGCGCTCGCGGCGCCGCTACGCACGGGCGAGCCGCCGGTCGTCGGCCGGGTGCAGGACGGCCGCCTGCTGCTCGACCCGCGCACGCTGGCCGACGACGAGGTCGACCTCGTGGCGGCGGCGGTCCGCTCCGCGTCTTGACGCCGCTCACCGTCGGCACCGCCGGCCACATCGACCACGGCAAGACGGCGCTCGTCCGCGCGCTGACCGGCGTCGACACCGACCGCCTGCCGCAGGAGCGCGAGCGCGGGATCTCGATCGAGCTCGGCTACGCCGCGCTGACGCTGCCGTCGGGGCGGCGGCTGTCGCTCGTCGACGTCCCCGGCCACGAGCGCTTCGTCCGCACGATGGTCGCCGGGGCGACGGGGATCGACCTGTTCCTGCTGGTCGTCGCCGCCGACGACGGCGTGATGCCGCAGACGCGCGAGCACGCCGCCGTCCTGCGCGCGCTCGGGGTGACGGCCGGCGTCGTCGCCGTGACGAAGACCGACCTCGCGCAGCGCTCGGACCTGGTCGGCGCGGTCGACCTCACGGACCCGCGGGCGGCGTCGCCGATCGTGGAGGAGGTTCGCGCGCTCGTGGGAGCGGTGAGGGTCGTGGGCTGCTCCGCGACGACGGGCGAGGGCGTCGCGGAGGTGGCGGCCGCGCTCGACGCGGTGGCGCGCGGCGTGCCGGGCCGGGCGGAGGTGGACGGCGACGCGCTCCTCCACGTCGACCGCGCCTTCACCATCCGCGGGGCGGGGACCGTCGTCACGGGCACGCTGTGGTCCGGCGCGATCGGGCGCGGCGACCGGCTGCGCCTGCTCCCCGAGGGGCGCGAGGTGCGCGTGCGCGGCGTGCAGGTCCACGACGAGCCGGTG
>DASVRH010000225.1:0-12418 GCA_036388715.1 Solirubrobacteraceae bacterium
CCCCGCCGGTCCCCGCGTCGCCGCCCGACAGCCCGAAGACCGGGTTGCCCCCGATGATGGTCACGACGCCCGCGCCGTCGGGCGTGCGGCCGCCCGTGATCGTCACGCCCTCGATCCGGACCGTTCCGGCGCCGACATGGAGCACGCGGTCGAGGCCGTTGCCGTCGATCACGGTGGTGTCCGCTCCGGCGCCGTCGATCGTCGCCGACTCGCCGATGTCGAAGTCGCCGATGCTGTTGCCGTCCTCGCCGGCGCCGGCCTGCTCGATCGGGTACGTGCCCGCCGGGAGCACGATCGTGTCGGCGCCGTCGCCCTCCGGGCAGCCCCCGGCGGCGACGTCGTTGTTCGCGGCCACGATCGCCTCGCGCAGCGAGCAGGCCCCGTCGTTCGCCTCGGTGTCGCCCGTCGTCGTGACGGTGATCGTGGCGGCGGGGGCGGGAGCGGCGAGGACCAGCAGCGCGAGCGTCGCGAGGAGCACTGCGCGGAGGGGCCGCCCCGTGGCCACGTCGCGACCCTACCCGCGAGGGTTTTCTCAGCGCAAGGGCTTCTCGCCCCAGAACGACGCCTCGGGGTTGGCGTTGAAGTTCTCGATCTCGGCGTAGCCCGCCTCGCGGTACAGGCGCTCGGCGTGCGGCTGCTTGGGGCCGGTGTCGAGCCGGGCGCGCGCGTAGCCGAGCGCGCGCGCGGCGTCCTCGAGCGCGCGCAGCAGCTCACCCGCCACGCCGCGCCCGCGCGCCTCGGGCACGACGTACATGCGCTTGATCTCGACCACGTCGTCGCCGAGCCGCTTCAGCCCGCCGCCGCAGACGGCGCGGCCCTCGTCGTACCCGACGAGGAACGTGCCGCCGCTCCGTGCCGCGAACTGCTCGGGCCCGGCGACGGGCATCCCGGGGCGGTCGAGGCGCCCGTAGAGCGGCAGCATCTCCTCGACCATCGCCGCGATGAGGTCGCTGGCCGGCGGCTCGGCGGCGTTCTCGGCGCGGAACTCCATGACGGAGAAGGTAGGGTCCCGGGCGTGAACGAGCTCGCCGACATCGTCCTCCCGGATCAGGACGGCAACGACGTCCGCCTCGGCGACCTCTGGGCCGACGGGCCGGTCGCGCTCGTCTGGCTGCGCCACTACGGGTGAGTGCACTGTCGCGACCACGCGGTGCAGTTGCATCGCGCTCGTGAGAAGTTCGAGGCGGCCGGCGTCAAGCTCGTGCTGATCGGCCAGGCGACCCCGCGCCAGGCCACGGCGTTCCGGCGCAAGCTGAAGATCGACCTGCCCGTGCTCGCCGACGAGGAGCGCCGGACGTACAAGCTCGTCGGCTTCCCGCGCGCGACCGTCGGCCAGCTGCTGGGGCCGCGCTCCGTCCTGTCGGGGGTCAAGCACGGCGCCCGCTCCGGGGTCGTCCAGGGCCGGATCATCGGCGACGCCGCGCAGCTCGGCGGCGCGCTCGTGATCGAGCCCGGCGGCGAGGTCGTCTTCCGGCAGCAATCGGAGAACGCGGGCGACACGATCGAGCCCGCGGACCTGCTCGCAGCCGTGCGCTAGCTTCTCGCGGCCGATGGCCCGCGACTGGCGAGACCTCTTCATCGTCGACGGCGCGGCCGCGACCGCCGCGCCGCCCTCCGAGGAGGAGGAGCGGGAGAAGCGCCCGCGGTTCTTCCGGCGCCTGCGCGAGAACCTCTCGAAGACGCGGACGGCGCTCGCCGCCGAGGTCCAGGCGACGCTGTTCGAGAACCTCGACGAGGAGACGTGGGAGCGCCTGGAGGAGGCGCTGATCATGGCCGACGTCGGCGCGAAGACGACGGCCGAGGTCGTCTCGAAGCTCGAGATGGAGGCCGAGAACGGCGCCATCGAGGGCGGCGAGGCGCTGACCCGCCGGCTCACCGAGCTCCTGGCCGACATCGCGAAGACCGGCAGCGACACCATCGACCTGCGCCACCGCCCGACCGTCCTGCTCATGGTCGGCGTCAACGGCACGGGCAAGACGACGACGCTCGGCAAGCTCGCCTGGCACCTGCGCAACGACTTCGGGCTGAAGGTCGTGCTCGGCGCGGCCGACACCTTCCGCGCGGCGGCGACCGAGCAGCTCGAGGGCTGGGCGAAGCGCGCCGACGTCCCGATCGTCACCGGCGCCGAGGGCAGCGACCCGGGCGCCGTCGCGTTCGACACCGTCGCCGAGGCGCGCCGCCAGGACGCCGACGTCGTGCTCATCGACACCGCCGGGCGCCTGCACAACCAGGAGCACCTGATGGCGGAGCTGACCAAGGTCCGCCGCGTGATCGGCAAGCAGATGGACGGCGCGCCGCACGAGACGCTGCTCACCGTCGACTCGACCACCGGCCAGAACGGGCTGCGGCAGGCCAAGCTCTTCGCCGAGGCCGTCGACGTCGACGGGATCGTCCTCACCAAGCTCGACGGGACCGCGAAGGGCGGGATCGCGCTGGCGATCGCCAACGAGCTGGGGATCCCGGTGAAGCTGATCGGGATCGGCGAGGCGCTCGAGGACCTGCGCCCCTTCGACGCCGACGACTTCGCGCGAGCCCTCCTCGAGGCCTGAGCTCGCGACCCTCCGGATCCCCGGGTCCGCAGCCGCCTGGGAGGGGCTCGGCTTCGCCGTCGTCGACGGCGCCGTGCCTCTCGGCGGCGTGCGCATCGAGCTCGGCCGCGACCCCGAGTGGGTCCTCGGGACGCCCGACGCACCCGAGGTCGAGCACCCCAACGGCGCCACCGGCATCGACCACATCGTCGTCCTCACGCCCGACCTCGACGCCGCCGTGGAGCGGCTGCGCTCGCAGCGCCTCGACTACCGCCGCACGCGCGAGGCGGGGGACGGGATGCGCCAGGCCTTCTTCGTCCTCGGGCCGTGCCTGCTCGAGCTGGCCGGTCCGGTCGAGGGCGAGGAGCGCCTGTGGGGGGTGACGCTGGTCGCCAGAGACCTCGCGCCGTTCGGGGGCACTCCGAAGGACGCCGTCCAGCCCGGGCGCAGGATCACGACCGTGAAGGACCTCGGTTTCCCGGTCGCGGTGATGACCCCCAGGTAGGCTGCGCCTCGAAATGGACCAGTGGATCGTCTGGCTCGTCCTCTCCGTCCTGTTCGCCGTCGGCGAGGTGCTCACGATGGGGTTCTTCCTCGCCCCGTTCGCCGCCGGCGCGCTGGTCGCGGCGCTCGTCGCCGCGCTGGGCGGAGGGCTCGTCGTCAGCGGCCTGGTCTTCCTCGCCGTGTCGGGCGCGGCCTTCGCGGGCCTGCGTCCCGTCGCCCGGCGTCACCTCAAGCTCCCCGCGCAGCTGCGCACCGGCACCGCCGCGCTGGTCGGCAAGACGGGCACCGTGATCGACGCGATCGACGCCGACAGCGGCTCGGTGCGCATCGACGGCGAGGTCTGGACGGCCCGCCCGTACGACGAGGACGAGACCTTCGAGGCGGGACAGCGCGTCCACGTCCTCCAGATCCGGGGCGCCACCGCGCTCGTCAGCGAATAGGAGAAACACCGAATGGAAGGCCTGATCGTCATCGGCGTGCTCGCGCTCTTCGCGCTGTTCATCGCCGCGATGACCGTGAAGATCATCCCCCAGGCGAAGGCCGGCGTCGTCGAGCGCCTCGGCCGCTACCAGCGGACGCTGGACCCGGGGCTCGCGATCGTCATCCCGTTCGTCGACCGCGTGAAGCCGCTCATCGACCTGCGCGAGCAGGTCGTCTCGTTCCGCCCGCAGTCGGTGATCACCAAGGACAACGTCACGGTGAACATCGACAGCGTCCTGTACTTCACGATCACCGACCCGCGCGGCGTGACCTACGAGGTCGCCAACCCGCTCCAGGCGATCGAGCAGCTCACGATCACCACGTTGCGCAACGTCATCGGCAGCCTCACGCTCGAGGAGACGCTGACCAGCCGCGACCAGATCAACGCCCAGCTGCGCGTCGTCCTCGACGAGGCGACGGGCAAGTGGGGCATCCGCATCAACCGCGTCGAGCTGAAGTCGATCGACCCGCCCGGGACGATCCAGGAGGCGATGGAGAAGCAGATGCGCGCCGAGCGCGACCGCCGGGCCACGATCCTCCAGGCCGAGGGCATCAAGGCCTCGCAGGTGCTGACCGCCGAGGGCGAGAAGCAATCGGCCGTGCTCAAGGCCGAGGGCGCCAAGCAGGCGGCGATCCTCCGCGCCGAGGGCGAGTCGAAGGCGATCGAGACCGTCTTCAACGCGATCCACGAGGGCCGCCCCGACCAGGAGCTCCTCAGCTACCAGTACCTCCAGATGCTGCCGCAGCTCGCCCAGGGCGAGGCGAACAAGATCTTCGTCATCCCGAGCGAGGTGACGACCGCCCTCTCCAACCTGACCGGCCGGATCGCGCCCCAGCCGCCGAAGGAAGAGCCGCCGCCGCCCAAGCAGCTCCCGTGAGCGACGTCGAGAACACGACTCCCGAGGAGTCGTATCTCCGCGCGCTGCGGGAGGAGACCGAGGAGAGCCTCTCGTCGCCGCAGATGCTCAGCGGACCGGTCGTCGGGCGGCTGCTCGAGTTCCTCGTCTGGTCGCTCCAGCCGCAGCTGATCCTCGAGATCGGGACGTACTCCGGCTACAGCGCGCTGTCGATGGCGCGCGCGCTGCCGCCCGGCGGGCGGATCATCACGCTCGAGGCGGACCCGGAGCGCGCCACGTTCGCCCGCCGCCACATCGAGCGCCACGGCCGCATCTCCGTCCGCGAGGGCGACGCGCTCCAGTCGATCGCCTCCCTCGACGGCCCGTTCGACATGGTCTTCATCGACGCCAACAAGGACGGCTACGTCGACTACTACGAGGCGGTGCTGCCGAAGCTCGCGCCGCGCGGGCTGATCGTGGCGGACAACACGCTCGGGCTCGACATGGAGGGCATCCCGGAGTTCAACGAGCACGTTCGCAACGACAGCCGGACGGTGCAGGTCCAGTTGAGCGTGCGGGACGGTGTCACACTGATCCGGCGTGTTTGACGCCCTCTCAGAGAAGCTCCAGCAGACGCTGTCCGAGGTCCGCCAGCGCGGGACCCTGACCGAGGACGACGTCAACGCGGCCATGCGCGAGATCCGCCTCGCGCTGCTCGAGGCCGACGTGAACTTCAAGGTCGTCCGCGAGTTCACGAAGTCGCTGAAGGAGCGCGCGCTCGGCGAGGAGGTCGTCGGCCAGCTCAACCCCGGCCAGCAGGTCGTCAAGATCGTCAACGAGGAGCTGACGAAGCTCATGGGCGGCGCGGCCGGCGGGATCACGTTCTCGCCGCGGCCGCCGACGGTCATCCTGATGGCCGGCCTCCAGGGCTCGGGCAAGACGACGGCGACGGCGAAGCTCGCGCGGCACCTCAAGCAGGACAAGGGGTCCTCGGTCGCCGTCGCGGCCTGCGACGTCTACCGCCCCGCGGCGGTCGACCAGCTCGTGAAGGTCGGCGCGCAGGCCGGCGCCGACGTCTACGAGCAGGGGACGGACAAGGACCCCGTCGACATCGCGCGCTGGGCGCTCGACCGGGCGAAGATGGAGGGCAAGGACGTCCTCATCGTCGACACCTCCGGCCGCCTGCACGTCGACGTCGAGCTGATGGACGAGCTCAAGCGGATCCGCGGCGCGGTCAAGCCGCACGCGATCCTCCTCGTGGTCGACGCGATGACCGGCCAGGACGCCGTCAACGTCGCCGAGCAGTTCTCCGAGGCGGTCGACTTCGACGGCGTCGTGATGTCCAAGCTCGACGGCGACGCCCGCGGCGGCGCCGCGCTCTCCGTGAAGGCGGTCACCGGCAAGCCCATCGTCTACGCGTCGACGGGCGAGAAGCTCGACCAGTTCGAGCGCTTCCACCCCGACCGCATGGCCCAGCGGATCCTCGGGATGGGCGACGTCCTCTCCTTCATCGAGAAGGCCGAGCAGCAGGTCGACGAGGACCGTGCCGCGGAGATGGAGAAGCGGCTCAAGAAGGGCCAGTTCACGTTCGAGGACTTCCTCGACCAGATGAAGATGATGCGGCGGATGGGCCCGATCTCGTCGCTGCTGGGGATGATCCCGGGAATGGGCGCGCAGCTGCGCGGCGTGAAGATCGACGACCGCGAGCTCGACCGCATCGAGGCCATCGTGCTGTCGATGACGCCCGAGGAGCGTCGCCGGCCGGAGCTGATCAAGGGCTCGCGGCGCCGGCGGATCGCGCGGGGCTCGGGGACGACGGTCCAGCAGGTCAACGGCCTGGTCAAGCAGTTCGGGCAGATGCAGAAGGTCATGAAGCAGCTGGGGAAGGGCCGGATGCCCGATCTCGGGGCGTTGATGCGGAACGCGGGTCGCTAGAGTCTCCGGCCGCACATGTCCGTTCGTCTTCGACTCACCCGCATCGGCGGCAAGAAGGACCCGGTCTGGCGACTCGTCGTCGCCGACCAGCGCTCCCCGCGCGACGGCCGGGTCATCGAGATCGTCGGCCACTACAACGCGCAGACCAATCCCTCGACCATCAAGGTCGACGAGGAGAAGGTCCGCGAGTGGCTGTCGCGCGGCGCTCAGCCCACGGACTCCGTCCGCAAGATCCTCCGCACGCAGGGCATCGAGTCCTGAAGGACCTGCTCGTCGAGCTCGCCCGGATGCTCGTCTCGGAGCCCGAGGCGGTGAAGGTCGACGAGTTCACCGAGGACGACGGCACGGTGGTCCTCGAGATCTCGGTGGCCGAGGACGACTACGGCCGCATCATCGGCCGCGGCGGGCGGACCGCCAACGCGCTGCGCACGGTCGTGAAGGCGTCGGCGGTGCGCCACCAGAAGCGCGTGCTCGTCGACATCGTCGACTAGTGCTGGCCGGGCGCGTCGGCCGGCCCCACGGCCTCGACGGCAGCTTCCACGTGATCGATCCCGACCCGCGGCTGCTCGAGCCCGACACGCCGGTCCGCGTGGGCGACGCCGAGGCCCGCATCGCCGCGCGCAAGGGGCCGCCGGACAAGCCGATCCTCCGCCTCGACGTCGCGACCGACCGCACGGCCGTCGAGGCGCTGCGCGGCCGCGAGCTGGTCGTCGACGACGCGCTCGCCCCGCCGCTCGAGGAGGACGAGTACCGGGCGGAGGACCTCGTCGGCTGCGCCGTCGCCGACGGCGACCGCACGCTGGGGACCGTCGCCGCGCTGCTCGCCCTGCCGTCGTGCGAGGTGCTCGAGCTCGACGACGGGACGCTCGTCCCGATGGTCCGCGACGCCATCCGCTCGGTCGATCCCGAGGCGCGGCGCATCGAAGTCGACACGGAGTTCCTCGACCTTGCAACTTGACGTCGTCACCCTCTTCCCCGAGTGGTTCTCGTGGTTCCGCGGCCAGCGCCACGTGTCGAACGCGCTCGAGCGCGGCCACGAGCTGCGGATGCTCAACCCGCGCGACCACTCGACGCTGAGCGGCAACGTCGTCGACGACACGCCGTTCGGCGGCGGCGCCGGGATGGTGCTGCGCGTCGACGTCATGGACGCCGCGCTCCAGGGCTTCTACGGAGTCGACCCGGTCGAGCTGCGCGCGCGGCGGCGGGTCATCGCGCTCGTGCCGGGCGGCCGGGTGCTCGACGACCGCTGGGCGACCGAGCTGGCGGGGGAGGAGGGGCTGACCTTCCTCTGCGGGCGCTACGAGGGCTTCGACGAGCGGAACGTCCAGCACTTCTGCTCGGACGTGATGTCGATCGGGCGCTACGTCATCGCCGGGGGCGAGCTGGCGGCGATGGTGGCCGCGGACGCGATCATCCGCAAGCTGCCCGGCGCCCTCGGCCACGCGGAGTCCGCGGTCGAGGAGTCGTTCTCCCCGGCGCTCGAGGGGAATCCCGAATATCCCCACTACACGCGGCCGGCGGAGTACCGCGGCTGGAAGGTCCCCGACGTGCTCCTGAGCGGCCACCACGCCGAGATCCGGAACTGGCGGAGGGCCCGGTCGCGCGAGAGGGGCGGTTCGCTACCCTCCTGAACCGCCATGAGCACCGTCATCGACACGCTCGAGCGCGCCCAGCTGCGGCGTGTCCCGAAGTTCCAGGCCGGCGACCGCGTCCGCGTTCACTTCCAGGTGATCGAGGGGACCCGTCGCCGCACCCAGGTCTTCGAGGGCGTCGTCATGAAGCGGCAGGGCCACGGCGTGCGCGAGACGTTCACCGTCCGCAAGCAGTCCTTCGGCGTCGGGGTGGAGCGCACGTTCCCCGTGCACTCCCCGAAGATCGAGAAGATCGAGGTCGCCGCGCGCGGCGACGTCCGCCGGGCGAAGCTCTACTACCTGCGGTCGCGCGTCGGCAAGCGCGCCCGGGTGCGCGAGCGCCGGTACGTCGGGCCGGAGGAGGTCGTCGAGGGCGGTCTGCTCAACGATCCCGTCGCCGCGCTCGAGGCCGAGGCCGCCGCTTCGGAGGGCGCCGTCGACGCCGAGGGCGCGACCGCGGAGGAGACCACGGGCGAGGCCGAGGCCGCGCAGGCCGAGGCGGACGCCGCGGAGGTCGCTGCCGCTCCCGCCGACGAGCCCGCGGACGCTCCCGAGGGCGCGGTCGACGCTTCGGGCGGCGAGGCGCCGGCCGAGGACGACCCGGCGCGGGACGCGGATCCTGAGTCCGCTCCGGCGGACGAGCAGCAGGGGTGAAAAGCACCAAGCAGAAGACGCCGGCGGGCAACCTCATCGAGCTCGTCGTCATCGTGGCGGTCGCGCTCGGTCTGGCGCTCGGCATCCAGGCGTTCCTCATCAAGCCGTACCGGATCCCGTCGGGCTCCATGGAGCACACGCTGGACATCAACCAGCGGGTGCTGGTCAACCGGCTCGGCAACAACTTCGGCGATCCGCAGGTGGGCGACGTGATGGTCTTCCACCCGCCGATCGGGGCGACGAAGGGGCCGCAGAAGTGCGGTCAGCCCGAGATCACCGAGAACTCGCGGACGCTGTGCCCGAAGCCGACGTCCGACAAGGACGACGTGAACTTCATCAAGCGGGTGGTCGGCGAGCCCGGCGACACGATCCGCGTCGTCGAGGGCCGCGTGATCCGCAACGGCGAGCGGACGGACGAGCCGTTCGTCAATCTCGACAACTGCGTCGGGAACAACTGCACTTTCCGGGGTTCGATCAAGGTTCCGCCGGATCATTACTTCATGATGGGCGACAACCGTGGTGCCTCTGACGACAGCCGCTACTGGGGACCCGTCCCTCGGGACTGGTTCATCGGCGGCGCCTTCGCCACGTACTGGCCGCCCAAGAAGATCGGGCTCCTCTAAGCCACGGCCGTCGCGCTCCTCGGGGCGCAAGCTGTTCAACCACGACCGGCGGCTGGGTGTGCGGTTCGTGGCGGGCGCCGACGAGGCCGGCCGCGGCTGCCTGGCCGGGCCCCTTGTCGCCGCTGCCGTGCTGTTCGACCTGGAGCGCATCACGCCGCGCGACGTTCGTGCGCTGGGCCGGCTGAACGACTCCAAGCAGTGCACGGAGGAGTGCCGCGAGGAGCTGTATCCGATCGTGATGCGGACCGCGGTGAAGGTGAGCGTCGTCTCCCGCTGCCCGCGGCGGATCGATACCCGGGGCCTGCACCGCACCAATCTCGACGCGTTGCGCGAGTCGCTCCTGCGCGTCGCCCGGCCGGGCGTGATGTGCCTGAGCGACGGGTTCCCGCTCGGCAAGGACTTCCCGTGGCCGCTGCGCGCGGTCGTCGACGGGGACACGAAGAGCGCGGCCATCGCCGCCGCCTCGATCCTCGCCAAGGTCACCCGCGATCGGTACATGCGGCGCGCCGACGCCCTGTATCCGGGGTGGGACTTCGCGTCGCACGTCGGCTACTCGACGCCCGAGCACCGCGCCGCGATCCGCCACCACGGCGTCAGCCCGCTGCACCGGATGTCGTTCCAGTCGCTGGCGTACCAGCAGCTCGGGTTCGAGGCGGAGCCCGCCGCTCCCGAGGAGGCCCCCGCCGCCGCCGCTCCCGAGGAGCCCCTCGCCGCGCCCGACCCCCTCGCGCCCGAGGAGGCCCTCGCCGCGCCCGACCCCCTCGCGCCCGAGGAGGTCCTCGCCGCGCCCGACCCGCTCGCGCCCGACCTCCCGCCGCCACCCGGCTTCGCGGTCGCGCGCCTCGAGGACGCCTCAGAAGGCGTTCTCGAGGTGGTCGAGTGAGACGAGCCTTCCCGCGGCGTCGAAGCTCACGCCGATCGCGTCGAACCTGACCTTCGCGCGCTTCGGCCGGTCGTCGACGAGGCTCAGGTAGGCGCGTCCCATCCGCCGCACCTGCGCGCGCTTGCGGTCGTCGAGGTTCTCCCACGGATGCCCGCGGCCGCGGCGGGTCTTGACCTCGGCGATCACGAGCGCGTCGCGATCGGCGGCGATGATGTCGATCTCGCCGTACCGCGTGCGGTGGTTGCGCGCGACGATCCGGTAGCCGAGCCGCTCGAGATGCTCGGCGGCGAGGCGCTCGCCGGTTCGGCCGAGGTGGTGGCGGGCGTCGGTGGACATCGGCACCCACGCTAGGGGCGATCGTGTCACGGAATTGCGCCGCTTTGCAGCGACTTCGCGCACGCGCATCTCGTCACACCGCGTCGCACATCCGTCACACCCCGCCGCCTAGCGTCGGCGCCGATGCTCGCCCGCGTCACCACCTACGCCATCGACGGCATCGAGTCGCGCCGGGTCACGGTCGAGGTCGACCTGCGGCAGGGGCTGCCGGCGTTCTCGATCGTCGGGCTGGGGGACAAGGCGGTCCGCGAGTCGCGCGAGCGCGTCCGGGCCGCGGTGCTCAACTCCGGCTTCGAGTTCCCGCAGCGGCGGATCACCGCGAACCTCGCCCCGGCCTATCTGCGCAAGGCGGGGCCCGGCTTCGACCTCGCGATCGCGATCGGGATCCTGGCGGCGAGCGCGCAGCTGCCGGTCCAGGCGCTCGAGCGCTGGGCGGTCTTCGGCGAGCTGTCGCTCGGCGGCGAGCTGCGGCCGTGCGGCGGCACGCTCGCCGTCGCGGAGGGCACCGCGCGCGACGGCCTGCACGGCCTGATCGTCCCGGCCGACCGCGGGGCGGAGGCGGCGCTCGTCGAGGAGATCCGCGTCGCCGGTCTGCGCTCGGTCGCCGACGTCGTGGAGCTGCTCCGCGGCGGCGAGGAGCCGGCCCGGCCCGACGCCGGCATGCCGCTGCACCCCGGCGCCCGCTTCTCCGCCGCCGATCCGGGCGTCCTGGACCTCTCCGACGTCCGCGGCCACGGCGACGTCGTGCGCGGGCTGACGATCGCGGCGGCCGGCGCCCACAACATCCTGTTCTCCGGCCCGCCCGGCACCGGCAAGACCATGCTCGCGCGGCGCGTCCCGTCGATCCTCCCGCCGCTGGGCCACGACGAGGCGCTCGAGGTCAGGCGGATCCACTCCGTCGCCGGGCTCAGCCCGGGCTCGGGCCTCGTCGCCGTCCGGCCCTTTCGGGCGCCGCACCACACGATCTCCGCCAGCGGGCTCGTCGGCGGCGGCGCGACGCCGGTGCCCGGCGAGGTCTCGCTCGCACACCACGGCGTCCTCTTCCTCGACGAGCTGTCGGAGTTCACGCGCCCGGCGCTCGAAGCCCTGCGCCAGCCGCTGGAGGACGGCCGCGTCGCGATCGTCCGCGCCCAGCGCACGGCGATCTACCCGACGCGGTTCATGCTCGTGGCCGCCACGAACCCGTGCCCCTGCGGTTTCGCCGGGACGCGCCGCTGCCGCTGCACGGAAGGCGACCACGCCAAGCACCGGCGCAGGCTGAGCGGCCCGCTGCTGGACCGCATCGACCTCGTCCTCAACGTCCACCCGCCGAGCGCCGACGAGCTCAGCGGCGGCCGCGGGGCCACCACCTCCGCCGAGGTCCGCGACCGCGTCGTCGACGCCCGCGAGCGCCAGGCCCACCGCCTCGGCCCGGGCGGCACGAACGCGGCGATGACCGTCGCGGAGCTCCGCGAGCACGCGACCCCCGACGTCGCCGGCGAGCGCCTCCTCCGCCGCGCGTACGAGACAGGCCACGTCAGCGCGCGAGGGCACCACCGCGTCCTCCGCGTCGCCAGGACGATCGCCGACATCGCCGGCCACGACGAGATCACCGCGGCCGACGTCTCCCTCGCCCTCGGCTACCGCCAGGACGGCCCGGCGGAGCGGAGGGTCGCGTGAGGGCACCCGGGGGCACCCTCGCCCGCCCGACCGGCTTCCTTCGCCGCCGTCCCGCGACCGAGGCCCTCGGCGCCGCCGACCGGACCGCGGGACGGAGCGGAGCGTGAATGCCTGCGACGCGTGCCTGCGCCGGTCGTGGCTCGTCGCGCGCCTCGCCGGCCGGATCGAGCTCGCGCGCCACGAGTCGGCGCAGCTCCCCGAGGTCCTCGCCCTCCCCGACGCGAAGCTGATCGCCGCCGTCGCCGGGCCCCACGCGATCCGCGTCGCCGCGGAGCGAGAGTCCTTCGACGCCGACGAGGCGCGGCGGGCGATCGACGAAGCGGGCCTCGTCGCGGTCTGCCGTCACGAC
>DASVRH010000226.1:0-16103 GCA_036388715.1 Solirubrobacteraceae bacterium
TGCCCCACGACGCTCACCGCGGCGGCGCCGAGCGAGTGCCCGGCGATGCCGACCCGGTCGCGGTCGAGCAGGTCGGCGTACGGGTTGCGGCCGTCGAGGAAGGCGCTGAGCGAGTCCTCGGCCCCCTGGAAGAAGTTGTAGCTCTGCTGGTAGGGCACGCCCTGGCACGAGGTCGGGACGTCGGTCGGGTCGGCGCAGTCCGAGCCGAACATGTCGGAGTCGCCCTGGCCCTGGACGTCGTACGTCATCGCCATGTAGCCGTGCGCGGCGAGGTCCTGCGCGGCCCAGTAGTAGAGCTCCTCGTAGGCCTGCACGGAGCCGTCGGTGATCACGACGCCCGGGAAGCCGCCCTTCGGCCGATGGACGCGCGCGGGCGGCGCGAAGACGTGGCCGCGCAGCGTGGCGCCGTTGAGGCCCTTGAACGAGACAGGCGCGACGCGGCCGCGGCCGGCCTCGGTCCAGCGCTTGATCGTCCGGAACGCGTCGGCGGCCTGCGAGCCGGGGACGGCGGTGGTGACGCCGCCGCGCGGGTGCGCGGCGGTGGTGACGCCGCCGCGCGGGTGCGCCGGGTCGCTCAGCTGGTCGACGCTGCGCTCGAGCCAGAGCTGCGCGCCCTGCGTCAGGTTGCCCCAGCCGTACGCGGGGCTGGCGAGCTGGTCGCGCAGGCGCAGCGTGGCGCAGTACTGGTTGATCGCGTCGCGCTGCTGCCACTCGGGCGTGCCCGGCTCGGGGTCGCCCGCGGGGGCGAGGCAGTCGACGACCTGGTCCTGCGGCATGCCGGCACGGGCCTGGGCGATCGTGGCGGCGGCGCGCTCGTGGGCGGGCGAGGCGGCTTGCGCGGCGGTCGGCAGCGCGAGGGCGATCAGACATGCGAGCGGGAGCAGGCGGGACATGCCTTCCAGAACGCCGGCCCGCCGGGTTTCTTGCGGTGCGGCGCGCGCCGACCCTTCCGGCCAGTAGCTTCCGGCCGCGATGAGGAGGATCGTTCTCGCCGCGCTCGGGCTCGCGCTGCTCGCGGCCCCTTCCGCCCAGGCCCAGGAGAACCGCTTCGCGCTCGCGGGCGGGTGCTGGAACGCCGAGGGCGTCGCCGACACCGTCCGCTTCCAGGCCACGGCCCTCGGCCGCTACCTGCTCTACACGCCGGACCGCAAGTTCGTCACCGGCGCCGGCATCGCCGACGCGCCGTCGCCCGCCGCCGAGTGGGACGTCACGGGCGACCCCGGCGCGTTCTCGATGAAGCCGCTGGAGGGCGGCGAGGCGAAGCCCGTCAGCTTCACCCCCGCGAGCGGCTGCGCCGAGTATCCGGAGGCGCCGCTGAACGCGACCGGCGCGCCCCAGCCGTCGGAGACGGAGTTCGAGCGCGTCGGCGGCCTCGTCGAGGGCCACATGCATTGGATGACGTTCGAGTACTTCGGCCGCAGGTTCCACTGCGGCCGGCCGTGGCACAAGTACGGCATCCCCTACGCGCTGCCCGACTGCGCCGAGTACGAGGGGCCGAACGGCACCGCGGCCCCGCTGCAGAACACGCTGAACTACGGCAACCCCGCCCAGCCCCACGACACGAGCGGCTATCCGAAGCTGACGGAGTGGTCGAAGGACAACCTGACCTACGAGGGCACGTACTGGCGCTGGATCGAGCGCGCGCACCTCGCCGGCCTGCGGCTGATGGTGATGGGGATCAACGAGAACCGCGTCCTCTGCGAGCTGCAGGAGCGGCGCGAGACGAACTGCAACGAGATGGACACCGTCCGCCGCGGCATCAAGGCGATCCACGAGCTGCAGGACTACGTCGACGCGCAGGCGGGCGGGCCCGGCAAGGGGTTCTTCCAGATCGTCACCGACCCCTTCGAGGCGCGGCGGATCATCAACTCGGGCCGGATGGCCGTCGTCATCGAGATCGAGATCTCCGAGCCGTTCGACTGCCGCGGGTGGAACGAGCCGACGTGCGACCAGGCGCAGGTCGACCGCCAGCTCGACGAGATGCACGGCCTGGGCGTGCGCTCGATGCTGCTGCTCAACAAGTTCGACAACCCGCTCACCGGCGTGCGGTTCGACAGCGGCGAGGCCGGGGTCGTCATCAACGAGGGCAACCGCCAGAGCGCGGGCACGTACTGGGAGGCCCAGACGTGCCAGGGCCCGCTGCAGGACAACGAGATCTTCCAGCCGACGCCCGCGTTCGCGCCCGTGCTCAACGCGATCGGCCTCGGCGGCGGGACGGCCCCGACCTATCCGCCCGCCCCGCACTGCAACACGCGCGGGCTGACCGACCTCGGCAAGCACGTCGTCGAGCGGATGATGGACAAGCAGATGATCGTCAACCCCGATCACATGTCGCAGGCCGGGGTCGCGGACACGCTGTCGCTGCTCGAGGCGCGCCGCTACTCCGGCGTCATCTCGCCGCACGGCTGGATGGATCCCGGCAACTGGCCGCGGCTGTGGAAGCTCGGCGGCGTCGCCTTCCCCGGCCACTCGGCCGCCGACGACTACGTCAAGGAGTGGAAGGAGTTCCGGCCCGAGCGCACGCCGTACCAGTTCGGCTGGGGCTACGGCGCCGACCTCGGCGGCCTCTCTCATCAGCCGTCGCCCAACGAGGACGGCAAGGGCATCGACTACCCGTTCAAGTCCTACGACGGCAGCGTGACCTTCGACCGCCAGAAGACCGGCGACCGCGAGTTCGACTACACCAAGGAGGGCGTCGCGCACTACGGCCTGTACGCCGACTGGCTCGCCGACCTCCAGCGCCAGGGCGGCGACCAGATGGTCCGCGACATGTGGGACGGCGCCGAGGCCTACCTCGACATGTGGGAGCGCGCCTCGGGCATCCGCGTCCCCGACTGCACGAACCGCGACGGCGTGATCACCAAGCGCGGCCGGGGCGTGCACCGGCTCGGCACCGACTGGCGCGCGCTGCTCGAGCGCGCCGGCCAGCCGCAGCAGCGCACGCGCGCGTGGACGTGGTGCGTCAAGGGCGTCAAGAACGCCACGCGGCAGCAGACCGCTGTCCTGAGCCCGGCCGGCTTCGTCGAGCTCGTCGGCTCGAACGCGCTGCGCCGCCGCGCGGGCGGGATCCCCGTCGGCGCGAAGGTCTCCAAGCGCCGCGCGCTGCGCCGGGCCAAGCGGGTCGGCGGCGGCGTCCGCCGCCGCGGCACCTTCGTCTACGTCGTGCGCCGCGGCCGCGTGCGCGCGGTGGGCGTGGCGACGAAGTCGCTCGTGCGCCGCCCTGCCGCCCTGCGCGCCGCCGCCCGGCTGCTGCGCACCGCGAAGGCCGCGCAGCCGCAACGCGAGTTCGTCCCGAATCCCGAGCAGGCCAAGACCGAGGGCCGCCTCACCGGCCGCGCGCTCGCCGGCACGTCGAACAAGCAGCTCAACGACGCGCTCGCGCTGCTGTGCAGCCTCCAGGTCCAGGGCGCCTCGCCCCGCGCGATCCGCTGAGACCGCGATGCGCGACGCGCTCGCCACGATCGAGCACGCTCGGCGGGCGGACCTGGTCGACCTCGGCGGCAACGCTGTCGTCCTCGAGCTCGGGCCCCCTGCCCCACCCGACGCGATCGCCGCGCTGGAGGCCGAGCGCGGCTTCCCGCTCCCGCGCGAGCTGCGGTCCCTGCTCGGGCGCGCCGCGACGTTCGAGGGGCTGCCGATGTACGTCGACTTCTCCGGCGGGTTCCCGTTCGAGTACGAGCCCGGCTTCCCGGCCGGCCTCCCGATCGCCGCGGACGGCTTCGGCAACTTCTGGGTCGCCGACCTGACGCCGCAGGACGTGGACACCGTCCCGGTCTTCTACGCAGCGCACGACCCGCCGGTCATCCTCTTCCAGAGCGCTTCGGTGGGCGATTTCCTCCACGAGCTGTTCCGCATGTTCGTGCGGCCCCACGAGTCCGCGGTCGACGCCGTGCACGACGACCGGCCGTTCTCCGTCTGGAGTAGGAACCCCGGCCTCGTCGCGCAGGCCGACGCGCTTGCCAGCGACGACGCCGCGATCCGGGCGTTCGCCTCCGAGCTCGACGAGCGCTTTGTCCTCGTCGACCTCCGGGAGGCCGACGTCGGGATGGGGTTCTCGTGGGGGCGGCACGGGGCGGACACCGAGGTGCGCCGGCACGGCTACGAGCGGCTCTTCGCGTACGCGAAGCCCGTGCGCGGGCCCGGCCTGCTCGGCCGCTTCAGGCGCCGGTGACGCGTGGGGTAAGGGGAACGTAAGAGCGCTTATCCGCCGATGACGCGGCCTCCGCGACGGTGCGGTTCGACCCACCCCACAAGAGAGGAGCGTCATGGACGCAGACCACACCAGCGAGCCGCGCAGCCGGATGAGACTGGTCGCGGTGATCGGCGCCGCGGCCCTCGCCGTGCCGGGCGGCCTGGCCATCGGCAACGCCTTCGCGGCCGACTCGGGCTCGGGCTCCGCCGCCGGCACGTCGCTGCCCGTCCAGCAGGAGGAGCAGCAGCAGCCCGACGACGGCGACCGGCCCGACTGCCCGAAGAAGGACGGCGCCGGCGCCGGCGACAACGGCTCGGGGAGCGGGGCCACCGCGCCCGAGACGTCCGGCACGTCGGACACCACGCCGCTGTGACCGGCGACGGGCGGCGCCGCCGAGCGCGGCGCCGCCCGGATGCCGTCAGGGGGTTTGAGAGCGGCCAGAGCGGTGATCCACCGTCACATGAGCAAGAGGGCAGCCATCACCGTCAACGCCGCGCGCGACGAGGTCGAGCGGCAGTGGCGCGAGTCCCCGTACAAGCCGGACGCCGCCGCCACCTTCCGCGACGCCCCGGGCGACCGCGGCACCGAGATCCACGTCGACCTCGAGGGCTCCGACGATGCCGACGCGAAGGTCAAGGACGGCCTGCGGCGCTTCAAGCAGAAGCTCGAGACGGGCGAGATCCCGCGCTCGGACGCGACGCCCGACGGCGAGTCGGTCGAGCGCAAGCTCGACCAGCGCCCGGCGCAGCCGCTCGAGGCCTCCGAGCTCGAGGAGCTGGGGGTCTGATGCGCGCCACCGTCTGGTCCGGCCGCAACACCGTCCAGGTCGAGAACGTCCCCGACCCGAAGATCCTCAACGACCGCGACGCGATCGTGAAGATCTCGACCACGGCCATCTGCGGCTCGGATCTCCACCTCTACGACGGCTACATCCCGGCCATGAAGAAGGGCGACATCCTCGGCCACGAGTTCATGGGCGAGATCGTCGAGACCGGCAAGGGCGTCTCGAACCTGCAGGTCGGCGACCGCGTCGTCGTCCCCTTCCCCATCGCCTGCGGCAACTGCTGGTCGTGTCAGCACGAGCTGTACTCCGCCTGCGAGAACTCGAACCCGAACGCCGGCATCGCCGAGAAGCTCTTCGGCCATCCGGCCGCGGGCATCTTCGGCTACTCGCACATCACCGGCGGCTACGCGGGCGGGCAGGCCGAGTACGCGCGCGTGCCGTTCGCCGACGTCGGCCCGATCAAGATCGAGGACGACCTGACCGACGAGCAGGTCCTCTTCCTCTCCGACATCTTCCCCACCGGCTACTTCGGCGCCGACCTGTGCGACATCACCGGCGGCGAGGTGGTCGCGGTCTTCGGCGCGGGCCCGGTCGGCCAGTTCGCCATCGCCAGCGCGGTGATGATGGGCGCCGAGCGTGTCATCGCGATCGACGAGCACCAGTACCGCCTCGACATGGCGCTCAACCGCGCGGGCGCGACCGACGCGATCAACTTCGCCGAGGACCCTGACATCGTCGAGCAGCTCAAGGAGCTGAGCGGCGGCCGCGGGCCCGACGCCGTGATCGACGCGGTCGGCATGGAGGCGTCGCACGGCCACGGGGCGCTCCAGGCGATGGAGAAGATGAAGCAGGCGACGCGCTCGGAGTCCGACCGCGGGCACGCCCTGCGCGACGCGATCCTCGCCTGCCGGCCCGGCGGCATCGTGTCCGTCGTCGGCGTCTACGGCGGGCTGATGGACAAGTTCCCGAGCGGCGCGTTCATGAACAAGGGCCTCACGATGCGCGCCGGGCAGTGCCACGTCCAGGCGTACCTGAAGAAGCTGTACGCCCACATCCGCGACGGCGACATCGACCCGAGCTTCGTCGTCACCCACCGCCTGCCGCTCGACGCCGTCGCCAACGGCTACGAGGTGTTCAAGCACAAGCAGGACGACTGCATGAAGGTGGTCCTCAAGCCATGAGCCAGAGCAGCAGCAAGGGCTTCCCGCGCCCGATCGACTCGACCCTGCACGGCGCGACCGACTACACGGTCGGCGCATTGCTGATGACGGTGTTCCCGAAGCTCGCCGGGATCGAGGGCACGCAGTCCGCCAAGCAGATCCGCGCCGCCGGGGCCATCCACGCCGGCTACAGCACGATCACCGCCTACCCGCTGGGGATCGCGAAGCTCCTGCCGTACAAGGCGCACCTGGCGCTCGACGCGCTCGGCGCCGTCGCCATCGCCGCCACGCCGTTCATCACCGGCCAGTGGAAGAAGGGGCGCAAGCAGTGGGTGCCCCACGTGGCGATCGCCGCGTTCGAGCTGAGCTCGCTCCTGATGAGCGACCCCACCGGCAAGGGCGACTACAAGGCCGACGTCGAAGCGGTGCGTGAGGTCAACAGCGAGGACCCGAGGCGGAAGATCTACGAGGGCGGCCCCGCGGTCACCGCCGCGACGTCGAGCCCCGGGTCCGGCTAGCGAGCCGGCTCAGAGCCCGAGCGGGTGGCGCTTCGTAAAGCCGCGGCGCTGGCCGATGACCGGCCGCCAGCGGGGACCGTTCCCGCCGCGCGGGTCGTTCACCGCGGAGGTGTCGAGCCGCAGGCCGGCCACCTCCATGTAGACGTGGCCGCGGTTCGCGTAGACGGTGACCCAGCGCCCCTTGCCCGCGGCGCCCCAGCGCGCGAACGAGCCGCTCACCATCGGCACGCTGAGGAGGTTCGTGCGCGAGACGATGAGCGCGTAGCTGACCGTGCCCGAGCAGTCGTAGCCGCGGTCGATCAGCCGCGCGTGTCCCCCGCCCCACTTGTACGGCTTGCCGACGATGCGGTTGCCGGCGGCGAGGATCGCCCGAACGCGCTTCGGCGCCCCGCGCGGGATGGCCGCCTTGCCGTTCGTGCGCAGCATCGCGACGCTCCCCGCGACGGTCGGCGTCGTGACGAGGGGGATCTCGGGCTCCTGCCAGGGGTCCTCGTAGCCGTCGTCGACGACCTCCGCGGGCGGCGACGGCGGCGCGGGCGGGGGCGGCGGCACGACGACCTCCTGCGCGGCCGCGGGCGCGGCGCAGACGGCCGCGACGAGGACGAGCAGGAGCGCGAGCAGGCGGAGCACAGACGGCATTCCGCCCCCATCGGGCGGCCCGCGCCGATCCTTGAGCCTTCGCGCCCGGCGTCTAGAGCCGGCGGCTGGCGAGCACGGCGGCGACCTGGTCCTCGCCCGACTGCGCGAGCAGGCGCACGCGGTAGAACCCGCGCGGCAGGCGCCGCGACGGCAGCGAGAACCGGATCGTCTGCCCCGCCGGCTGCTCGGAGGCCGGGAACCGCTTGACGACCTTGCCGCCCCGGGTCACCGTCACGGTCACCCGCGAGCGGGCGGCCAGGCGGTACGAGCCGGCGAGCGGCAGCCGCTGCCGGCCGCCGAACACCGGCCGCTCGAGCTTGAACGTCCGCAGCAGGTTGCAGCTCGCGCGGCGATGGTGCGGCGCGCGCTGCCTCCAGCGCCCGCGCGCGTCGCGCGACAGCACGATCCGCTGCTGGTCGTAGACCCGGCCGTCCTCGAGCATCCGGAAGCGCACGAAGTAGGCGCCCGGGCCGACGCGCCGCCCGCGCCCGTTCCACACGAACGAGCCGGTCTTGCCGTCGAACCGCGCGACCAGGTGCTCGCGCAGGATCCGCCGCCCGCGCGAGACGCGGAAGACGTCGACGCGCACCGGCAGGTCGGCCCGCCGCTCGAAGTCGAGCCGCAGCCGCCGCCCCACCCCGCGCGCGCCCACCGACAGCAAGCCGGTGGTGTCCGTGCACCCGGCCGAGCCGCGCGCCTCCTGGAACGGCCACACGCGCGGGTCCATCTTCAGCGCGTAGAAGCCGCTCGTGCCGTCCGAGTACCAGATCTCCCCGCGCTCGGGCGCGAACGCCGGCTGCGACATCGCCCAGTTGGCCTTCTCGTCGATCGTCGGCCCGCCGGTCGCCGAGATCGTCGAGGGCGGCGCCACGTGGTAGGCGATCTCCTTCGGGTGCTGCGGGTCGCGGATGTCGAACACGCGCAGCCCCGAGAGGATCATCGAGCAGGCCATGATCCCGGGCTCGTGGCGCTGCGGGACGTTGCAGTAGTGCGCCGCATAACCCTGCACCGGGCTCTGCGCGCCCGGGTCGCCGGCGATCGCGGGCCGGTTCTCCTTCTCGTGGACGGCGAGGCGGATGTTCGAGACGACGAACGGGTTGCGCTCGTCCGAGATGTCGATGATCCGCGCGGCGCCGACGGTGTCGCCGTGGCCGCCGAAGCTGCCGTCGGACCCCTCGGAGTACTCGTCGACCTCGACGAGGTACGGCTTGCCGTCGATCGTGACCGGGACCGCGTACTGCGGGATCGTCATGTTCGACCACGTCAGGTGGCTGATCTCGCGCACCTGCGGATCCGGCTTGCGCGCCTGCACCTCGCTCAGATCGACGATGTAGAGGCCGTCACCCGCCGCGAAGTAGCCGCGGTTGCCGTCGTCGGAGACCGACATCCCGTGCGTGCCGTAGGCGCCCTCCCAGATCCGGGTCGGGACCCGCGGGTTCGACAGGTCGACCGCCGTCGTGTGGCCGGTGCCGATCGACGTCGGGTAGAACGTCATCCCGTCCGGCGCGAAGCCGCTCTCGTGGCCGAAGATCGCCGCCGGCAGGCTCGCCTGGAGCTCGGGCCGGCGGCAGTCCTTGGCGATGTCGTAGACGTCGACGATGCCGGGATATGCGGACGGGTTGCCGGTGACGGCGGCGAGCAGCCCGCGCTCGACGCTGATGTTCACCGACTCGTGCGGCGTCTGCATGGCCGGCGTGACCAGCGTCGTCGTGCGAATGGGGTTCGCCGGGTCGGTCATGTCGAGCACGGCGACGCCGGTCGGCTCGGCGCTCAGGCTCAGCGCGTTCGTCGGGAACAGCAGCGCGGTGTCGTAGTAGGCGCACTCGTGCCCCGCCGCGTCGATGTAGCGGTGGACGCGGAAGCCCCCGGTCGAGCCGGACTTCCCGATCACGCTCATGTTGCAGCGGTAGCCCTGGTCGACGCGCCCGGCCGCGACGTCCTCGGCGGCGACGCGGCCCTGCATCTCGCCCTCGGGGATCCCGCCGGGCAGGCAGTCGGCGCGCGGCGGGACCTCGACGGCCGGCTCGGCGGCCCGCGCCTGCGCGGCGAAGGCCTTGTCGCCGCCCTCGTAGTAGACGTCGCGCGCGGCGCCCGACGGCTCGGACCGGCCGACGTGGGCGGTGGCGGGGGCGGCGGCGAGCAGGGTCGCGGCGAGCGCGGCGGCGGTGAGGAGGTGGCGGCTCACGAGGACGGGATCATGACGACGGCGCCGGGCGGCGGCGCAGCACGTCGAGCCCGCCCTGCAGGAAGGCGAGCGCCTCGTCGACGACGGCGACCGGGTCCTCGAGCGCCGCCGCGTCGGCGTGGTCGAGCGCGGCGAGCGCCGACACCGCCGCGGCGCCGACCATCCGCGGGCGCAGGGAGTCGACGGGCACGCCGAGCTCGCCGGCGACGCTCTCGGCGATGATCGCGCCGAAGGCGGCCTGGTTGTCGCGCTCGCGCGCCTGGAGCGCGGGCGTCGTGCGGACGAGCTCGTGGCGCGCCTCGTGCTGCGGGCTGAGCAGGTCCTCCTCCTCGAGCCACTCGACGACCCAGGCGCGCAGCGCGTCGAACGTCGTCTCGTCGGCCGACCGCGCGCGCAGCCGCTCGGCGAAGCGGTCGCGGATCGCGTCGAAGTCGTGGAAGACCACCGCCTCCTTCGTCTCGAAGTAGGCGAAGAAGGTGCGCGGCGCGATGTCGGCCGCCGCGGCGATGTCGGCGACCGTGGTCGCGTCGAAGCCGCGCTTGCGGAACAGCGCCATCGCCTTGCGCACGATCGTGTCGCGCGTGCGCTGCTTCTTGCGCTCCCGGAGACCGGCGGTGGGCGGCATCGGCGGCGAACCCTAACGCAGCGGCCGCATTGTTGCAGTCGCTGCAAACATGCCCTCGCTGCGTGCTAGCTTCGCCCGCCATGTCCGCCGCCCTCGCCCGCATCGCCCGCTCCCTCACCCAGCACTGGAAGCGCAGCCTCGTCGTCGCGCTCCTCACGCTCGTCGCGCTCGGCGCCATCGCCGGCGCCTCGGAGCCCGCGGCCGACGACTTCCAGATCCCGGGCACCGAGTCCCAGCAGGCGATCGACCTCTTCCGCGAGCACACGCCCGCCCTGGCCGGCGCCGAGGCGACGCTGGTCTTCACGGTCGACGACGGGCGCGTCACCGACGAGGCGGCGCGCGGCGCCGTGACCGGCGCGCTCGCGAAGGTGCGCGCGCTGCCGGGCGTCCTCGAGGTCACCGACCCCTTCGCGAAGGGCGCCGAGCGCGTCGCCCCCGACGGCACCCTCGCCGCGACCGAGGTCCGCTACGCGACCGAGCCGCAGGACATCGAGGCCGCCGACGGCGAGCGGCTCGAGGAGGCGGCGCGGACGGCCGAGAGCGGAGGCGTCGACGTCGCCCTGCGCGGCACCGTCGTCGACGTCAGCCAGCAGCAGGAGGCCCCGGTCGGCGAGCTGGTCGGCGTCGGCCTGGCCATCATCCTGCTGACGCTCCTCTTCCGCTCGATCGCGGCGATGGGCGCGACGCTGCTCGGCGCGCTGCTCGGCGTCATGACCGGCCAGCTGCTGCTCGCGATCCTCGCCAAGCCGCTCGGCCTCCCCTCCTTCGCGGCCACGATCGCGGTGATGCTCGGCCTGGGCGCCGGCATCGACTACTCGCTGCTGATCCTCGCGCGCTTCCGCGAGCAGGTCGCCGGCGGCGACTCGGTGCGCGACGCGTCGGCGAAGGCCGCCGCCACCGCCGGCGCGTCGGTCGTCGCCGCGGGCCTGATCGTCATGGTCGCCATCGCCGGGCTGCTCGTCGTCGGCATCCCGATGATCGGGAAGATGGGCATCGGCGCCGCCATCGGCGTGGCCGCGGTCGTCGTCTCCGCCCTGACCTTCCTGCCGGTGATGATCGGCGCGTTCGCCAAGCGGCTGCGGCCGAAGAGGCCCGAGCACGTGCAGCCCTCGCCGTTCTTCGAGCGCTGGGGCCGCGCGATCACCGCCCGGCCGTGGCTCGCCATCGGCGCCGGCGTCGCGCTGCTGCTCGTCTTCGCGTTCCCGGTCACCGGGATGCGGCTCGGCCAGCCCGACGACGGCAACCAGCCCGGCGAGCGCACGCAGCGCGTCGCCTACGACCGCCTCGCCGCCGCCTTCGGGCCCGGCTCGAACGGTCCCTTCCTGCTCGCCGTCGACACACAGGCGGGCGCAACGGACACCGAGCAGCAGCTCGCGCGCCTGCGGACCGCGGTCGAGCGCACCGACGGCGTGGCCGCGGTCACGCCCCCGGTGCCGAGCCGCGACGGCGAGATGGCGACGATCACCGCGATCCCCGAGACCTCGCCGCAGGACGAGCGCACGAACGCGCTGCTCGAGCGCCTGCGCGAGGACGTCATCCCCGGCGCGACCGCCCGGTCGGACCTGCGCGTCTACGTCGGCGGCCCGACCGCCGGCTTCGTCGACTTCTCCGACAAGGTCGCCTCGCGGCTGCCGCTCTTCATCGCCGTCGTGATCGGCCTCTCGGTCCTGCTGCTCATGATGGCCTTCCGCTCGCTGTGGATCCCGCTCGTCTCGGCGCTGCTCAACCTGCTGTCGATCGGCGCGGCCTACGGCGTCGTCACGGCGGTCTTCCAGGAGGGCTTCGGCGCGAGCCTCGTCGGCGTCGACAGCGGCGTCCCGATCGTGTCGTTCATCCCCGTGATGCTCTTCGCGATCCTGTTCGGGCTGAGCATGGACTACAACGTCTTCCTGCTCTCGCGGATGCACGAGGCGTTCAACGAGGGCGACTCGCCCGCCGACAGCGTCGTGCACGGCATGGCGCGGATCGGCAAGGTCGTCCTCTTCGCCGGGCTGATCATGGCGTCGGTCTTCCTCGCCTTCGTCACCCAGCCCGACGTGATCGGGAAGATGATGGGCGTCGGCCTCGGCCTGGCGATCCTCATCGACGTCCTCGTGGTGCGGCTCGTGATCGCGCCCGCGGTGGTCACGCTGCTCGGCGAGCGGGCGTGGTGGCTGCCGGCGTGGCTCGACCGCGTGCTGCCCAACGTGTCGCTCGAGGGGCACCTCGAGGCGGGCGTCGACCGGCAGGCGCCCTCGTCGGGCCGGCTCGCCCCGCAAGAATCCTGAGCGGCGAGCGTTGGGGCTCTGTGCATGCCCCTTCGCCGCCGGACCACCACACGCATCGCCCTCGCCGTCGTCGCCGCGCTCGCCTGCGCGCCCGTCCAGGGCGCCGTGGCGAAGAAGCCCGGCCGGATCAAGCCCCCGCGCCCGCTCGACCCGCGCTCGTGGGTCTTCCCGGCGGACATGAAGTGGTCGGACTACCGGCCGATCCCCGGCTTCGACTGGCGCGACGACACGCACCAGCCGCAGAAGAAGCTCCGCGCCGCGCTGATCCTCGGCGACTACCCCGACCGCGAGTTCCTCGTCACCCGCCCGCGGCGGTCGGACCCGATGGGCAACCCGATCGGCGCGAGCGGCGTCCCGCAGGACAAGGTGGGCGACTTCTACAAGGACCTGCTGAACACGCCGCAGGCCCTCAACCACCGCCACACGATCAACGAGTACTGGCTCGAGGACTCCTACGGCCTCGTGGGCATCGACATGGACGCCTTCGGCCCGTACCGGATGGACCGCCCCGAGCACCAGTACGGCCTCGCCGAGTTCGGTCAGGAGAGCGCGTGCCCGAGCGGCGAGACCTGCGACGGCGACTTCGACTCCGAGCTCCTGGCCAAGTCGCTGGCCGACGTGAACGCCGCGACGCTGCTGCGCGGCGGGCGCGACTACGACTTCCGCTTCCTCCTGCACGCCGGCTACGACGAGTCGGGCCTGTGGCAGGAGGCCGGCGAGATGCGCTTCGCCAAGAAGGAGGACGTCACCGACGCCTTCGGCAGCCCCGACCCGAGCAAGCCGAACTGGGCGCCGACCCGGTACGTGCCGTGGACGTCGTTCTACGCCGCGAAGGGCATCTGGTCGCACGCGACGCCCGGCGTCATGGCGACCGAGGGCGAGAACGACGGCGCGTCCGTCTACGCGCACGAGTTCAGCCACATCCTCGGCGTGCTCGACAACTACAACAACTCCTACGCCGACCCGCCGATCCGCGAGTACACCGGCCCGTGGGACATGATGTCGCGCGGCTCGTTCAACGGCCCCGGCGGCAACCACAACCGCTGGCAGGTCCCGCCGACGCTGGGCGCGACGATGGGCTCGCACCACATGCTGCGCGACAAGCTGCGCATGGGCTTCCTCAAGCCCACCGAGGTCATGACGCTCGACCGCAACGCGCTCGCCGCGACGGGCCCCGCGTTCGCCGACGTCTGGTCGCGCGCCGTCCCCGTCGGCGGCGACACCGGCCGCGAGGGCCTGCACGGCCTGCTGATCAACCTGAGCGGCGGCGACAACGCGCCGGCCTGCTCGGCGGAGGAGGACTGGCGCTGCGACGGCGGCGGCTACGAGAACTACACGCTCGAGGTCGTCGACCGCATGGGCAGCGACTCGTTCACGCCCGACCACGGCGTCCTCATCGCGAAGAACAAGAGCGTCGAGCTCGCCCCCTGGAAGTGGGTCGTCGACGCCCACCCCGACGACATCGACAAGATCGACTTCAAGCGCGCCGACGGGACGACGCAGAAGGTCTCCAAGGGCGACTACCGCCAGCTGGTCGACGCGCTCTTCCACGCGGGCACCGGCCCGGGTGTGGTCAGCGAGTACGTCGACGAGCCCAACCGCCTGCACTTCTACGTGATCGCCAAGGAGCGCGACGACGAGGGCGTGCTCTCCTACCGCGTCGCCGTGCGGTCGCTCGACGGCGCCGGCCCGTACGCGCGCGGCGTCGCCGTCGAGCAGCGCCGCTTCCGCGACGCCGCCCGCGGCCGCGTCGCCGTCCACCGCTTCAGCGTGACCAACACCGGCGAGGAGGAGGACCTCGTGCGCGTGAAGGCCACCAACTCCGACGGCTGGCAGACGACGCTGCTCTCCAACGTGGTCGACGTGCCCGCCGGCGAGACCGTCGACGTCCCCGTCTACGTCCAGGTCCCGAACGGCCGCCGCGGCAGGGCCGCCAGCGAGCTGACGTTCACGGCGACGTCCGAGACCGACCCGACGAAGTCGGCGACGCAGACCGTCGCGGTCACGCCCGCGGACTAGAGGGCGGCGCGGCCGCCGCGCAGGCGGCAGAAGTACAGGTAGTCCTCCGCGTCGCGACCCGACGCGTAGAGGATCGCGGGCGCGGAGGCGCTGAGCGACCGGCGGCGCCGCGGGCCCGGCGTGCACGTGCGATAGCGGCGGCGCTCGACGATCCGCTTCCCGCGGGTGGTGATGACGACGACGCGCACGGTGTAGCGGCCCTTCGGCAGCCCGCGCAGGTCGACCCGCGCGCGCAGGCGCCGGCCGCGCAGCACCTTCACGCGCTTGCCGTTGACGTAGACGCGCGCGACCTTGATGCGGCCGCGCCTCGGGCGTCGCAGCCGGATCATGAAGTTGCGCCGGCTCTGGCAGACGCGCTCGCTCGGCAGCTGGATCGTGTCGCGCCGCGCCGCGCGGCAGTCGGCGTAGCCGAGGTCGTACTGCGCGAGGTAGCGGTCCTCGTGCGGACACGGGTCCTGGCCGGCGAACGGCCAGACGCCGTCGCGGAACTGCACGACATGGAAGCCCTTGGCGATGTCGGCGAACCAGATCTGGCGCAGGTCGCTGCGGATGACGGGGCGCGCGACGGTCGCGTTGGCCACGGCGCCGGCCGGCGAGTCCGTGGTGCCCGGGTTGAAGTACGCGATCTCGGTCGGCGCCCGCGGGTTGCGGATGTCGTAGACGCGGATGCCGGAGCCGAAGCTCGCGCACGCCGCGATCGTCGGGTCGTGCGTGCGGTCGGTCGAGCAGTAGTGCGAGTCGTAGAGGAAGACGCGCGAGCCGACGACGCCGAAGACGTCGCCCTTCGTCAGGCCGTTCGACGGGAACGCCGCCGAGTCGCCCGACACCGCCGCGCAGTTCTCGGGCAGCGTGACCTCGTTGAAGATCTTCGAGACCACCTGCGGGTTGCGCTCGTCGGCGATGTCGACGATCAGCGGGTAGCCGAAGTTCGTCTCGCGGTCCGGGCGCGCCGAGCACGGCTCGCCGAGGGCCGCGTACTCCGAGAAGTTGAAGAGGTGCGGGCGCCCGTCGTAGAAGATCGGGATCGTCGACTGCTGCCCGACGTTCTGCGGCGTCGGGAGCTCGCCGATGACCTTGATCTGCGCGTTCTCCTTGCGCTGCTGGACCTCCGTCGTGTCGGCGATCAGCAGCTTGCCCGTGCCGATGTCGGCGAGGTACGCACGGTTGCCGTCCTCGCTCGTCGAGCAGCCGTGGATGCCAAGCGGCTGCGGGTCGGAGAGCTGGCGCGGCTTCGTCGGGTCGGAGAGGTCGATCGGCGTGATCGTCTCCGTGCTGGCCATGTAGTAGACCATCCCGTCCGTCTGGAAGCAGCCCTCGTGGCCGACCGCGGAGGGCATGACGACGTCGGCCAGCAGCTTCGGCTTGCGGCAGTCCTCGGAGATGTCGTAGACGGCCAGCGCGCGGTTGGCGTCGGGGTCGTCGAAGTTGCTCGCGCCCTGCTGGAGGAAGTAGCGGTCGGCGACGAGCAGCCCCCGCTCGGGGTGCACGCGCAGCGACTCGCCCGCGTTCGCCGTCGCGCGCTCGGTCAGGTAGGCCGTCTGCACCGGCTTGCGCGGATCCGAGACGTCGAGCACGACCGTGCCGCCCTCGGCGTTGACGGCCCCGATCGTGTCGCTGTAGTACGCGCAGTTCTCGTAGGTGTCGAAGTTGGCGAACGACGAGCTCGGCATGAACCCGACCTCGGAGAGGTTGCAGGTGTAGCCCTCGACGGAAC
>DASVRH010000227.1:0-6211 GCA_036388715.1 Solirubrobacteraceae bacterium
AGCTGGTTGAGCGTCTGCTCGCGCTCGTCGTGGCCGCCGCCCATGCCGGCGCCGCGGTGGCGGCCGACGGCGTCGATCTCGTCCATGAAGATGATGCAGGGCGAGTTCTGCTTGGCCTGCTCGAAGAGGTCGCGCACGCGGGAGGCGCCGACGCCGACGAACATCTCGACGAAGTCCGAGCCGGAGATGCTGAAGAAGGGGACGCCCGCCTCGCCGGCCACGGCGCGCGCGAGCAGGGTCTTGCCGGTGCCCGGCGGGCCGAAGAGCAGCACGCCCTTCGGTATCCGCGCGCCGAGCGCCTGGAACTTCTTGGGGTTCTCGAGGAACTCCTTGATCTCGTGGAGCTCCTCGACCGCCTCGTCCGCGCCGGCGACGTCGCGGAAGGTGATCTTCGGCGAGTCGACGCTCATCCGCTTGGCGCGGGACTTGCCGAACGACATCACCTTCGACCCGCCGCCCTGGACCTGGTTCATCAGGAAGATCCAGAACGCGATGAAGATCACGAACGGCAGGACGTAGGTCAGCAGCGAGATCCAGCCGTTGGACTTGCGGCCCGTGACGTCGAACTCCGTGAGCTTGCCGGTCGTCCGCGCCGCCAGCAGGGTCTCGGTCAGCTCCTGGCCGTTCTCGTCGAGGAAGCCGACCTCGTACTTCTGGCCCTGCTTCGGGTGCACCTCGATGGTGTTGTCCTTCTGGCGCACCTCGACGCTCTTGATCTGGCGGTTCTCGACCTGGTCGAGGAACGCCGGGTAGTCCGGCGTCTTGGGCTCATCGTTAGGGCTGATGAGCCGTTGCGCGAAGAAGGCCAACACGACCACGATGAGGATCGGGAAGGCCGCGGACTTGAAAAAACGGCTCATACCAGAGGAAGCGAGTCTACTTGGTGTCCAACGCCGCCACGAACGGCAGGTTGCGGTGTCGTTCGGCGTGATCCAACCCGTATCCGATGACGAAGCGGTTCGGGATCTCGAAGCCGATGTACTTGGCGTCGATCTGGGTCTTGCGCCGTTCGGGCTTGGTCAGGAGCGCGCACACCTCCAGGGTCTTCGGCTTGCGCGCCGCCAAGTTGCGCAACAGGTACTTCAGTGTCAGCCCGGAATCCACGATGTCCTCCACGATCAACACGTCCCGGCCCTCGATCGGAGCGTCGAGGTCCTTGAGGATGCGCACGACGCCGGAGGAGCTCGTCGCGTCGCCGTAGGACGCGACGGCCATGAAGTCGACCTCGCAGGGCACCGTGAGCTGGCGCATGAGGTCGGAGAGGAAGAAGACGGCGCCCTTCAGGACGCAGACGAGGATCAGCTCACGGCCCTCGTAGTCGCGTGAGATCTCGACGCCGAGCTCGCGCACGCGCCGCTGGAGCACGTCGGCCTGGACGAGGATCTCGCCGACGTCGGAGTCACGCATGGCTCGGCACCGGAGGAGTCGGCACGACCCGCAGCATGCCCTCCTCGACGACCAGGCGAACGCCATCCCCGACATCGAGCGCGCCGGTCTCGAGCGCGAGGACGTCGTCGAGGCGGCCCGCCGCCCGGGCGCACAGCCGGCCCGTGGCGTCCTCGGCGAGGCGGCGCACGATCAGACGCGCGAGCGCGCGCGGGAGGGCGGCGAGCGTCGCGACGGCGATCGTGTCGCGACCGGCCAGCGCCGTGTCGACGACCTGGTCGAGCACCTCGGCCTCGTCGCGCAGCAGCTCCGCCGTGCGGTTGACGTTGGCCTCGGCGGCGGGGTGGATCCGGCGCAGCTCCTCGACCAGGCCCGCGCGGATGCGGTTGCGGGCGAACCGGTCCGAGTCGTTCGTGGCGTCCTCGCGCCAGGGCAGGCCGCGCTCCTCGTTGTGCCGCGCCGTCTCCTCGCGGGTGACGGAGAGCAGCGGCCGGACGATCCGGCCCTCGCGCGGCTTCATCCCGAGAAGCGCGCGGCGCCCGGGCGACGCGGCGAGCCGGTAGAGGATCGTCTCGGCCTGGTCGGTGGCGGTGTGGCCGGTGGCGATGTCGCCCTCGAGCTCCGCGGCCGCGGCGTAGCGCACCTCGCGCGCCCAGGCCTGGAGGTTCCCCTTCGCCGGGGCGCCCGCGCGGTGGACGACGAGCGGCACCCCCAGGCGCTCGCACAGCGCGCGACAGAAGCGCTCGTCCTCGTCCGCCTCCGGCCGCAGGCCGTAGTTGACGTGCAGCGCGGTGACCCGCGCGCCCGCGGCGACGGCGCGGTCGAGCAGGCAGACGCTGTCGCGGCCGCCGCTGAGCAGGACGACGAGTGGGGTTCCCGGCGTGATCAATCCTCGGCCATTGTGGCGAGGAACAGCTCGGTCGGGTACGAGAACCCCTTCAGCTTGACCTCGCCGATCAGGCTGAACTCGAGGTGCGGGCCCGCAGCGTCGACGACGGGTCGCGTGACGAGGACCTCGCCGCCGGCCGCGCGGGCGACGACGCGGGCGCTCATGTTGACCTCGCGCCCGTAGTAGTCGCCGTCGCGGTAGACGACCTCGCCGAAGTGCAGGCCGATGCGCGGCAGCGGGCGCTCGTCGCGCACGAGCGTCTGGAAGCCGACGGCCCAGTCGACGAGGCCGGCGGCGTCGCTGCCGACGATCATCACCTCGTCGCCGATCGTCTTCACGATCCGCGCCTCGTCGGGCAGCGTGTTCTCGACCGCCTCGGTGAAGCGCTCGACGGCGTCGACGGCGAGCTCGTCGCCCAGCTCCTCGGTGAGCCGCGTGTAGCCGGCCAGGTCGGCGAAGGCGATGCACACGCGCAGGCGGCCGAGGTCGAGCGCGCCGTCGAGGTCCATCTCCATGTGGCCGACGACGTCCTGCTCGACGAAGTGCGCGAGGACGCGCTGGTGCATCGCGTCCATGATCGGCGAGGACAGCGGCAGCAGCTCGCGCGCGAGGCCCTCCATCTCCTCGGCCATCTCCATCCCCGGGACGCCGTCGCGCATGAGCGGCTCGTGGACGTAGAGGTGGAAGAGCCGGACCTCGGCGTCGGCGATCTGCGCGAGCGCCTGGCCGTACACGCGCACGAGCTGGAGGAAGGCGACGAGGGGGAACCCCGCGGCGAGGACGGCGGAGATGTAGCGCAGCAGCTGGAGGTCGTCGTCGTTGAGTCGCTCGAGCTGCGCCGCGCTGAACCCCGCGGCGGCGTAGATGCGCTCGATGAGCGCGGCCTCGAGGCCCGTCTCCTTCGCCGCGTCGTCAACGTCGTAGGGGCCGGGGTCGCGCGGGAAGAGGTCCTCGGTGTAGGCGAACGCGAGGCGGCCGGCGGCGCCGGCCTCGCGGATCGCCCGCAGCGAGTGCCCACGCTCGCGCAGGCGCGCGACGATCCGGGCGTGCGCGGCGGCGGCCGGCGTCCACTCACCGTCGTAGCCGGGGATGACGCCGGTGTCGCCCCAGCGCTTCAGGGTCGACGGCGTCACCCCGATCCGCCGGGCGATGTCGTTGAGACTCAGGTCCTCGGTCACACCCGCAGGTGCGGGTACTCGTCGGCCAGCATGTCCCGGTAGCGCTCGTAGATCGGCTTCGTGATCGGGATGAGGGAGAGGGCGGCCTTCACGTCGCCGCCGGTCTTGATCCGCCGCCGGGCGATCGCCATGGCGACGTTCTCCTTGCCCTGGAAGTACCGGTTGCACGTCTCCGTCGACATGGCCATCTTCACCCGCGGCTCCCAGTCGACGTCGTCCGTCCACTCCCAGTGCAGGTTGCCGTCCTCGTCCTCGCGGGCCGCGCGGATGTTCACGACGAGGTCCACGTCGGTGAACTCGAAGCGCTGCGGCGTGTCGGCGTCGCGCAGCTTCGGCCCCATCTCGGGGTCGTCGGACATCATCGCGAAGCAGCGATCCATGACCTCGCGGAACTCGGTGGAGGAGGCGAACTCGATCACGAGCGCTTCTTCGCCGGCTGCTTCCTCGCGCCGCCCTCGAGCTTCGCCACGCGCTTCTCCAGCGCGCTCAGCTCGGCGCGCAGCTCGCGGATCTCCTCGCTCGACGGCGGGCGCAGGTCGTCGAGCGCCTCGCGGACGCGGCCGGCCGCCTGGGCCAGGTCCTCGACGACGTCCTGCGCGCGGTCGCGGGCGGACTGCGTCGCGCTCGCCGCGCTCGAGGCCTGGCTCTGGAAGGCCTGCTCGACCGCGCTGCGAACGGCTTCGGTGCGAGAGTTCCGGTCGGCCACTGCGCCGCGATTCTATGGCCATCCACCTCCACCCCACCGCCGACCTCGCCGAGCGGGTCCTGCTGCCCGGCGACCCGGGCCGGGCGCTGATGCTCGCCCAGGAGCTGCTGGCCGAGCCGAAGATGTTCAACCACAACCGCGGGCTGTGGGGCTACACGGGCGCGGCGGCCGACGGCGAGCCCCTGACGATCCAGAGCACGGGGATGGGCGGGCCGAGCGCGGCGATCGTCTTCGAGGAGCTGTGCGAGATGGGCGTGAAGCGCGCGGTGCGGGTGGGGACGTGCGGCGCCCTCGACGGGGCGCTGGAGCTCGGCGACCTCGTGGCCGCGCGCGAGGCGCTGGCGGCCGACGGGGCGAGCCGTGCCCTCGGGGCGGGCGAGCGGATCGCCGCGCCGGGCGGGCTGGTGGAGGCGCTGGAGGCGCCCGCCGGGCTGATCGTCTCGACCGACCTCTTCTACGATCCCGAGCCCGCCCGCGAGGAGGCGTGGCGGGAGGCCGGCGCGGTCGCCGTGGAGATGGAGACGGCGGCGCTGTACGCCGTCGGCGCGCGGCGGGGCGTCGAGGTGGCGGCGGTCCTCGCCGTGAGCGACGTCGTCGGGCCGCCGCGGCAAAGGCTCGACGAGGACGCGCTGCGAGCGGCGGGCGAGAGGGTCGGGCGCGCGGGCGCCGCGGCGCTGCTCGCCTGAGCCGGCGGCTCCCCTACGAGACCTTCAGGCGCTCCTGCTCGCGCGGCAGCGGCGCCTCGGACCCGGGGAGGGCCTCGGCGATGGCGCCGAGCTGGCGCGACAGCGCCTCGATCTGCTCCTCGATCGCGCCCAGGCGCTCCTCGAGCCGACCCGTCTGGGACACCGCGGCGAGGCGCTCGTCGAGGCGGTCGACGCCGTCCTCGATGCCCTCGAGGCGCTGCGAGACCGACCGGACGCGGCGGGTCAGCCGCTCGATGTCGGCGGCCGACGGGATGTTGAGGGCGTTGAACGCGACCTCCTGGGCCTGCACGGCCTTCTCGCGCGCCTCGAACGCGCGGGAGATGGCGCCGCTCACCAGCGGGTTCTCGAGCAGGTCGGTGGCGAGCTTGCCCAGCGCGTCCTCGCTGCCGCTCTGCAGGCGCTCGCGGATTCCCTTCACGTCGTCGTCGGCCATGCGGTCGAGGCTACGCCAAAACCGCCGATCGGGCGTCGACCGAGCCCACCCTCAGGCTCTGATCGAGCCTGATCCTGCGCATGAAGTGTTGCGGTATGCGACAACACCGCAATCTCAGAGCCCAACTGGCGTTGGTGCAAGTGCCCTGCTGGTAGCTTGCCCGGCTCCTTGCAGGGTCTTTGGGGAGGAGCCGCGGGACTCGATATGACGAAGCGCAAGCTGCTGATCGCCCTTACGACGGCGGCCGTTGCCACGGCCGCCTTCGGCGCGTCCGTGTTTCCGGCGTCCGCGCAGCAGCGCGTCTTCCAGGTCACGATGAGCGACGGGACCGTCTGCACCGTCACCACGACGGGCGGCCTGCCCTCCGTCGGCTGCCCCGGAGTGGTCGGCGTCATCGAGTCGATCGTCGAGGTCACGCCGCCCGCGCCCGACGTCCCCACGCCCGATCCCGTCCCCTCGCCCGCGCCCACGCCCGGAGGTGACGACGGCGGCCAGGACGACGGCAGCTTCGACGCCGGCGGCGACGAGCCGCGGCCGGCCGGCGGCGACGAGCCCAAGTCGCAGGGCGATGGAAAGCGCCAGAAGACGACCGGCGCCAAGAAGCAGGCCGACGCCACACATGACGCTGAAGGCGAGGTCGAGGGTGCGCATCGCCGCCGCGGCAAGAAGGACAAGGAGGCCGACAAGCGCAAGCGCGGCCGCATGCGCGACGCCGGCGGCGCCCCCACGCTCGACAACCCGACGCTCTCCCTCGCCCAGCCCGGCCCCGCGCCGATCGGCGTGCCGAACTTCTTCATCGACAAGTTCCGCATCCCGCCGTTCCTGCTCTCGATCTACCAGGCCGCCGGCATCGAGTACGGCGTGCGCTGGGAGGTCCTCGCCGCGATCAACGAGATCGAGACCGACTACGGC
>DASVRH010000228.1:0-9285 GCA_036388715.1 Solirubrobacteraceae bacterium
GGCGGCCGCCGCCGCGAGGGCCGCGCGCCGCGGCGCGAAGGGGACCCTCCGGGCGACCCGCCGCGGCGCGAAGGGGCCGGGCGGGGCGGACCGCGGCGCGGAGGGGGACCCTTCGCCCGCGACCTCGGCGTCGCCCGCGGCCCGCCGCTCGTCGAGCGCCGCCGCCGCGACCTCCCACGCGCGCCGCTGCGCGTCCTCCTCGCCGGGGGCGCGCAGGGTGCGGAAGCGCTGCTCGACGCTCACCGCGCGCTCCTCGCCCACGACTCCATCGCGTCGAGCCCGCGGCGCAGGCGCGAGTTGACCGTCCCGCGTGGGACGCCGAGCACCTCCGCGATCTCGCCCGGCGTCAGCTCGAGGACGTGGCGCAGGACGACGACCGTGCGCTGATCGTCGGGCAGCGCGGCGAGGGCGTCCTCGAGCCCGCCGGCCGCCGGCGTCGCCTCCGCGGCGGCCAGCGCCTCGAGCGGGGCGTCGCCGACCTCGCGCCGCAGCTTGCGGGCGCGGAGGGCGTCGATCGCGCGCCGGGCGACGATCGTCCTCAGCCACGGGGCGAGCGGGCGGCGGCGGTCGAAGCGGTCGAGCGCCGCGACGGCGGCGAGGAACGCCTCCTGAGCGATGTCCTCGGCGGCCTGCGCGTCGCGGACCACGAACCACGCCGCCCGGTAGGCGGCGGGCCAGTGCGCGCGGAAGAGCGCCTCCAGCGCGGCCTCGTCGCCCTGCTGCGCCGCCCGGACGAGCGCACGCTCGCGCCGCGGCGTCACCGCCGCCCGCCCGCGCCGCGGGCGCAGCCCGTCCAGCGCAACCTCGCCGGCCATCGCCTGCACACTCTCCTCTACGGGGAGAGAGGGCGGGGAGGTCCCGCCCGCGTGCCTATTGCTGCAGCTGGTCGATCAGGCACTCGCGCGGGTCCTTGTCCTCGCGCCAGCGCTGGATCTTCGCGCCGTGCCTGATCCGCCCGTCGCTCACGTGGTCGAAGGTGACCTCGACGACGAGCTCCGGCCGCAGGGCGCGCCACTCGAGCTCGCGGTCGTTGGCCCACCGCGACGGGTCGCCCATCCCGCGCTCGCCCGTCTCGTACGGCTCGAGCGTCGCGACGAGCTCGCGCTTCTGCTTCGCCGTGAAGCCGCTGGTGTGGCCGACGACGCGCAGCGAGTCGCCGTCGTACAGCGCCAGGATCAACGACCCGACGGTGCCCTCCTCCTTGCCCGGCCGCCAGCCGTGCACGACGGCGTCGATCGTGCGCACGCGCTTGACCTTCACCATCCCCGTCCGCTCGCCCGGGCGGTAGGGCGCGTCGAGCTCCTTCGCGATCACGCCCTCGGCCCCGCGCAGCCAGGGATCGGCGTCGGCGACGTCCTGCGTCCACGGAGTCAGATCCATCGGGGCCTCGACCAGGTCCTCGAGCAGCGCGCGCCGCTCGACGTACGGGCGCTCGAGGAAGACCTCGTCCTCGCGCGCGAGCAGGTCGAAGGCGATGAACCGCGCCGGCGTCTGCTCGGCGAGCATCTCGATCCGCGACTTCGCGGGGTGGATCCGCTGCCCGAGCGCGTCGAAGAGCTGCGTCCCGTCCTCGGCGAACACGACGATCTCACCGTCCACGACGAACCGCCCCGGCGGGAAGCGCAGCTCCGGGAAGTACCGCCGCAGGGCCTTGCCGTTGCGCGACTGGAGGAACACCTCGCCGTCGTCGACGAACGCGACGCAGCGAAAGCCGTCCCACTTCGGCTCGTACGCCCATCCGTCGCCCTCGGGCAGCCGCGCGCGCGAGCGGGCGAGCTGGGGCGGGACGGGCGGGGAGAGCGGGAGGGCCATGCCGCGGAACCCTAGATCCGCGCGGGCGGGACCGGCAGCCCGGACACGCCGAGCCCGCGGACCCGGACCACCGAGGTCCGCGTCGTCACGTACAGGTCATCGAGCACCGGGCCGCCGAAGCACACGCTCGACACGAAGTCGGCCCCCGGCACCTCGACCACCCGCTCGACCTCGCCGTCGGCCGTGAAGCGCGCGACCGAGCCGGCGCCGCCGAGCGCCACCCACACCCCGCCCTCGTCGTCGACGCAGAGCCCGTCGGCCTGCTCGGACGGCGAGCGCGCCCACGCCTCGTGCGCGTCGCGCCAGATCCGCCCGTCGGCGAAGTCGGCCACGTAGAACGTCGTGCCGTCCGGCGCGCACGCGATCCCGTTGGGCCACGTCACGATCGGCAGCTCCGTCGTCTCCTCGTGGTCGTCGCCGGGGCGCAGCGTCACGAGCGCGCCGGGCTCGGGGGACTGGCCCTCCATCGGGTTGAACCGCAGCGCGCCGACGATCACCGTCCCGTCGGCGAGCGTCCCGAGGTCGTTGTAGCCGGCGAAGCCCGGATGGCGCCCGAGCACCTCGACCTGCTCGCCGTCCTCCCGGACCCACACGACGTCGCGCCCGGTCATCAAAAAGCCGCCGTCCGCGTGGAGCGCCATCCCGCCGATCCCGCGCCGCTTGGCGAGCACCTCCTCCACGCGCCCGTCGGAGGCGATCCGCTTGACGCCCCCGAACACCGCGTCGCTGAACAGCAGCGTCGAGCCGTCCCACACCGGCGCCTCGGCCAGCCCGAACCCGTCGGCGACCACGTCGAACGTCGTCATGACCGGCGCGGGGCGGCGGAGGGACCGCGCAGCCGGCGCAGCAGGGCGTCGGCGGCGCCCGGCGACACCCCGTTGACGACGCCGAGCAGGCGCACGTTGCCCGGGTAGAAGACCTGGCGCTCGTCGCGCTCGACCCCGCGCACGATCCGGTCGGCCATGCGGTGCGCCGGCGCGCGGCGCGACGTCTTCGCCCACTCCGGCATCCGCCCGCGGTAGCGGTCGTGCAGCGACGTGTCGATCTCGCCCGGGTGCACCGTCGTCAGCGACACGCCGGTCCCGCCCAGCTCGTGGCGCAGCGCGTCGGCCCACACCCGCTGCGCCGCCTTCGTGGCCCCGTAGACCGACGCGCCGGGGAACGCCCGCAGCCCGGCCCCGCTCGACACGACGACGACGTGCCCGCTGCCCTGCCGCAGCAGCCCGGGCAGGGCGGCATGGACCGTGTAGAGCGTCCCCAGCCAGTTGACGCGCGTCATCTCCTCGAAGTGCTCGGGCGCCTGCTCGGCGAACGGCTCGTAGTGCGCCACGCCGGCGTTCGCGACGATCAGGTCGGCGCGCCCGAACTCCTCCACCGCGCCCGCGATGGCGGCGGCGTCGCCGACGTCCACGCCGCCCAGGACGACGTGCTCGCCGGGCAGCGCGTCGGCGAGCGCCTCGACCTCGCGCGTGGAGCGCGCGACCAGCCCGACGGTCACGCCGCGGGCGGCCAGCCGCTCGGCCAGCGCCCTCCCGATCCCCCGCGAGGTGCCGGTCACCAGCGCGCGTGTGCCGGGCCCGAGATGCACGGCCGCGACTCTAGTCCTCCGCTCGCTAGTGTGACCGCCAATGAGCGCCGACCACGCGACCGTCGCCGAGGAGGAGTACCTCCAGACCCTGTTCTGGCTCCACGAGGCGGGCCTCGCCATGACGGGAGCGAACGTCGCCCGGGCCATGCAGCTCTCGGCCCCGACCGTCCACGAGATGATCGGCCGGCTCGAGCGCGACGGCTACATCACCCGCGCCGGCGACAAGCAGATCTCCTTCACCGAGAGCGGGCAGCGCCACGCGGAGGAGATCGTCCGCCGCCACCGGCTCATCGAGCGCTTCCTCACCGACGTCCTCGGCATCCCGTGGGACGAGGTGCACGAGGAGGCCGAGCGGCTGGAGCACGCGATGTCGCCGGTTCTCGAGGAGCGGATGCTCGCCGCCATCGGCGACGCCAAGACCTGCCCCCACGGCCACCCGATCCAGCCCGGCGCGCGGATCGAGGGCGTGCCGCTCGCCGACGTCGAGCAGGGCGCGACCGTGACCGTCCTGCGCTTCGAGAACGAGGCCGAGGACCTGCTGCACCACCTCAAGGGCGTCGGCCTCGAGCCCGGCATGGAGGGCACGCTCGCCCGGCGCGACGACGAGGAGGTCGTCGTCGAGGGCGACGGGCGCCGCGTCTCCGTCACCCCCAGCGTCGCCGAGACGGTCTCGGTCCTCGCCGACCCGTCGCCCCCGCCGCGCACCGCCCTTCCCGAGCAGCTGGTGCTCGCGAAGGACCGGTACGGGCGCTAGTAGACCGCCTTTGCCCCTCGTTTGGTGAGGGTGAGCTTGCGCGGCAGCGTCGCGAGCAGCGGCTCGAGCGCGCCCGCCATCTCCCCGGCCGTCGGCCGCTTCGCCGGGTCCTTCTCCAGCCCGGCGTAGATGACCTCGACGAGCGCCGGCGGGGTCTTCGGCGGCAGGTCGATCGGGGTCTCGCGCAGCTGGGGGAAGCGCACGTCCGGGTCGCCGCTCTCGCGGGCGCCCTTCGGCCGCGGGAACGGGACGGACCCCGCCGCCGCGTGGAAGAGCGTCGCCGCGAGGCCGAAGACGTCGGCCGCCGGCCCGATCCGCCCCGGGTGCGCGGCGGCGGCGGCCTGCTCCGGCGCCATGTAGGCGTCGGTGCCGATCGGCGAGCGGACCGACGCCGCGCGCTCGAACGTCCGCGCCACCGACAGGTCGATGAGCCGCGGCGGCACGCCCATCACGATGTTGTCCGGCTTGACGTCGAGGTGGACCCACTCCTCGTTGGCCATGTACTGCACCGCGCTGGCGACGTGCAGCGCGAGCGGGATGAGCTGCTCGATCGGGAGCGAGCCGTGGCGCTTGATGAGCGAGCGCAGCGTCGGCCCCTCGAGGTGCTCGATCAGCACGTGCGGGTACGGGCCGTCGAGCACCGCGTCGAAGCCGCGGACGAGGACCGGGTGCTCGAGCGAGTCGAGCGCGTCGGCCTCGTGGGCGAGCGAGCGGAGCTCGCGGTCATCCTGCGCCCGGTCGGGCCGCAGGACCTTCGCCACCATCAGGGTGAAGAAGTAGTCGTCCCAGACGAGGAACACCTCGTAGGCGTTGCCGCCGCCGAGGTGCTTGACGATGCTGCGACCGGGGGCGATCTCGTCGCCCTCGGAGAACTGCCAGGAGGCGCGGTCCGAGGTGATGGGGGGATCTTCCCCGAACCGCGCCTCCATGGGCGTGTGACTAGCCGCGGGCGGCGACGCGGCAGGCGCGGCTGGCGCGGGCCTTGCGCAGCTTCGCCTTGCGGGCCTTGCGGGTCTTGGCCTTGTTGGCGGCGCGCTTGGCCTGCGCGCAGCTCTTCGCGGCGGACGAGTTGGAGCGCTGGACGACCGCGGGCTGGTCGCCCGAGCCCTGGTCCGGCGTGCCGTCGTCGTCGCCGGCGCCGGGCTGCTCGGGAGCGGGCTGCTCGCCGGCGGGGGCCTCGGCCTCGGTGCCGGACGTGTTGTCGCTGGCGCCGGTGTCGTCGGTCACGCTCGCCTGGGCGTCCGTGTCGGCGGTGTTGTCGCTCGCGCCGGTGTTCTCGGTCGCGCTCGCGCCGCTGTCCTCCGACGGGCTCGTGTTGTCCGACGCGCCGGTGTTGTCGGTCACGCTGGCCTGGGTCGCGTCGCCCTCGCCGCCCGTCGTCGTGCCGGCCGTGGCGTCCGTGGCGCCGTCCGTCGCGCCGTCGGTGGTCGAGCCGTCGGTCGCCTGGTCGTCGTCCTCGTCGTCGTCGTCACCGCCGCCGGGGCCCGAGTTGTCCTCGCGCACGGCCGTGTCGTCGCCGCTGCCGGGGCCGGAGTCGGCGAAGGCCTTGGTGACCGAGAAGGTGGGGAGCGCGAACAGGGCCAGCATCGCGCAGAGGAGCGCGAAGAGCCGGCGCGGATTCGAGCGCTGATCGGGCCCGGACTCGCCGGAGCCATCGGCGAGCTGCATGTACAGCCGTGCGTGATTCATGTAGTGCCTCCCGCGAGGGATCGAGGACAGCCTGCTGGTACGTAAGAGCCGCCGACTGACCCGAGGTCACGGGGTTACGCTGAAGCTGGCGCGTTCCCGCTACTCAGACCGACGAGGCCTTGCGCTGGGCGTTGTACGCCTCGGCGAGGCGGGCGACGCCCTCGTCGATCTGATCGGCAGTCACGCCGGAGTACGCGAGTCTCAGCGTGTTCTCTCCACCACCGAGCAGGAAGTCGGTCCCCTTCACGAAGGCCACGCCGCGCTCGGCGGCCGCGCTGAACAGCGCGTGGACGTCGGTGCCCTCCGGCAGCTCGACCCACATGAAGTAGCCGCCCTCGGGGCGCGTGAACGTCGCGTCGGGCAGGTCGCGCTCGAGCGCGGCGCCGAGCTTCTCGACCCGCTCGGCCAGCGCGGCCTTCACCGTCTCGATCGACTGACGGAGCCGGCCGCTGGCGCAGAACTGGTAGACGATCGACTGGGCGACCATGTTCGGCGAGATGTAGGTGCCGGTCGCGCGCTTCTGGATCTTCGCGATCATCTCCGCCGGGCCGACGAGGTAGCCGACGCGGATGCCGGGGCAGACGGTCTTCGAGAACGACGACGCGTAGACGACGCGATCGGCGTCGTCGAGCGAGAGCATCGTGGGCAGCGACTCGCCGCTGAAGCGCAGGTGCACGTACGGGTCGTCCTCGAAGACGACGAACCCGTGGTCTCGCGAGAGGTGGAGCAGCGCGTCGCGCTTCTCGCGGCTGAGCGTGTAGCCGGCCGGGTTCTGGAAGGTGGGGATGACGTGGGCGAGCTTCGGGCGCATCCCCTGGTCGAGCGCCTGGCGCAGCTCGTCGACGTCGAGCCCGTCCTGCTCGAGCCCGATCATGCGGATGTCGGCGCCGCGCTCGCGCAGGCCGAGCAGCGTGCGGTCGTAGGTCGGGCGCTCGACGACGACCGTGTCGCCGTCGGAGACGAGCTCGTCGAAGAGGAACGCGTCGGCCTGCATCGAGCCGTTGGTGACGAGCACCTGCTCGACGCCGACGTCGTGCTGCTCGGCGATCCACTCGCGCAGGGGGACGTACCCGACCGACGTCCCGTACGCGGTCGTCCCGCCCGGGTCGGACTCGAACGCGAGCTGCGCGGATTCCCGCAGGCCCTCCACGTCGACGATGTCGAGCGAGGGCGCCCCGCGGGCGAAGGAGATCGTGTCGCCGGCCATGGCCGGCAAACCTAGCGGGACTCGACGGCGATGGTCAGCCGGCGCTCGTCGAGCGCGAGGACCGAGAAGGCGAGCGACCGCCGCAGCTCCGGCACGAGGGCCACCGCGTCGGCGAGGCCGACCTCGAGCGCGGCCGCCCCGCCCGCATACGCGCGCAGGGTGACGGAGCTGACGGCGGGGACGTCGCGCAGCGCGCGGTCGAGCGCGCAGAGCCCGGCGAGGTCGGCCCGCGCCTCCACGGCGACGCCGCCGCGGAAGAGCACGGCCTCGGCCGCGTCGCCGCGCATCTCGGCGGCGGTCTGCTCCCAGACCGCCACGAGGTCGCGCAGCGCGGCGCCGAAGCGGTCGAGCGGGTCGACGGGCTTGCGCGTGATCCTCGGGGCAGGCGCAGGGGGCGGCTCGAGCGGCGGCTCGTCCAGCTCGGCCTGCAGGGCGCGGAGGCGCTGCTCGAGGCCCGCCAGCGTCTCTTCCACGTCGTCGGTCATGCCCCGACTCGCTTCGTCGCCGCGGGCCCGAACCCTCCGCGCGCCGGGCGCGAGGGCGCCGGAAACACGACCGCCGGCCCGAGGGGCCGGCGGTCATTGCCTTTGGCGTTCGGCGCCCGTCCCGGAGATGCCGGACGTCGCTCGCCGCAGTCGAGGCGACACTAGACCCGGCGCGACCCCGAGGTGAAGAGGCGACCGCGAAATGTGGACCAATGTCGTAGCGAGTGCTACGAGAGGATCTCGACGGCGATGTCGGCCACCTGCGTGGGAGTGCGGCCCACCCGCACGCCCTTGGCCTCCAGCGCCTCGGCCTTGGCGGCCGCCGTGCCCTTCGAGCCGGACACGATCGCGCCGGCGTGGCCCATCGTCTTGCCGGGCGGCGCGGTGAAGCCCGCGATGTAGGCGACGACGGGCTTGGAGACGTGCTCGCCGATGTACTCGGCGGCCTCCTCCTCGGCCGAGCCGCCGATCTCGCCGCTCATGACGATGAGCTCGGTCTCGGGGTCGGCCTCGAACTTCGCGATGATGTCGATGAAGGACGAGCCGGGCACGGGGTCGCCGCCGATCCCGACGATCGACGAGTTGCCGAAGCCGCGCTGGGCCAGCTCGTTGCCGATCTGGTAGGTCAGCGTGCCGGAGCGCGAGACGACGCCGACGTTGCCCTCCTTGAAGAACGAGGCCGGGATGATCCCGACGTTCGCCTTGCCGGGCGACAGGGCGCCCGGGCAGTTCGGGCCGATGTGCGTGATGTCCCCGACACCCTTGAGGTAGTCGTAGACGCGCAGCTCGTCGTGGGCGGGGATGCCCTCGGTGATCGTCACGATCGTCTTGATGCCGGCGTCGGCGGCCTCGAGGATCGAGTCGGCGGCGAAGCGCGGCGGCACGAAGACCATCGCCGTGTTCGCGCCGGTCTTGTCGACGGCGTCGTGGAAGGTGTTGAAGACCGGCACGCCCTCGACGTCCTGGCCGCCCTTGCCGGGCGTGACGCCCGCGACGACGTCGGTGCCGTAGCGCCGGTTGTTCATCGCGTGGAACGTGCCCTCGCGCCCGGTGATGCCCGAGACGCAGAGCTTCGTGTCGGTGCCGACGACGATGCTCATCGCCTCGCGGCCTCCACGACCTTGGCGGCGGCCTCGTCCATCGTCTTGGCGACCTCGACGTTCGGCAGGTCGGCCTCGGCCAGCAGCTTGCGCCCCTCGACGTCGTTCGTGCCGTCGAGGCGCACGACGAACGGCACCGTCGGCTTGATCTGGGCGAACGCCTCGATCAGGCCCTTGGCGACCTCGTCGCAGCGGGTGATGCCGCCGAAGATGTTGAAGAGCACGGCCTTGACGTTCGGGTTGGAGAGGATGACCTCGACGGCCGCGGTGATCGCCTCGGCCTTCGAGCCGCCGCCGGCGTCGAGGAAGTTCGCGGGCGAGCCGCCGGCCTGGGCCACGACGTCGAGCGTCGACATGACGAGCCCGGCGCCGTTGCCGAGGATCCCGATGTCGCCGTCGAGCGCGACGTAGGTCAGGTCGCGCTCGCGGGCCATCTTCTCCTGCGGGTCCTCGTCGCGGCCCTCGCGCAGCGCCGCGTTCTCCGGGTGGCGGTAGAGCGCGTTGCCGTCGAGCGTGACCTTGGCGTCGAGCGCCTTGACGCTGCGGTCGGACAGCACCACGAGCGGGTTGACCTCGACGAGCATCGCCTCCTCGGCGACGAACGCGTCGTAGAGGCGGGCGAGCAGGGCGCCGACCGGGCGGATGACGTC
>DASVRH010000229.1:0-3263 GCA_036388715.1 Solirubrobacteraceae bacterium
GAGGCCCAGCTCGACGCGTCGGGGCTGTCGGCGGCGGCCGCCGCGGCCGTGCGGGCCGCGCCGCCGTTCAACCTCGACGTCGATCCGGCGGCCGGGACGACGCGCGCGACCGCGCCGGTCACCGTCGCGTTCTGCGCGCTCCCCGCCCCCGCGGAGTCGGACCTCGCCGCGTCGTCGTGGAGCACGCCGCCGCGCGCCCGCGTCCTCCCCGACCGCTGGGTCCTGCTCGGCTACGACGGCGACGACGTCACGCTCGAGCGGCTCGGCGAGCCGATCCCCTCCGACCTCGCGGTGGGGCCGGATCCGATGGCGGCGCCGGCGGACGCCCTGAAGGTCGGCGCCGACGGCGCCCTCGCGGTCCCCGACGAGCTGCTGTGGATGACCGACTTCCCGCGCGCGATCGACGTCGGCATGGGCTTCCGCGTCGCGCTCGACGACAGCACCCGTGGCGGCTTCGACCGGATGCTCGTCCTGGGCCTGCGGGTGGGGGAGAGCGCCGACGAGGCGCGTGCCCAGCTCGAGCTGCTGCTGCGCCGCCACCACGAGAGCGCCAACGGGTTCGCGCTCGTCCCCCAGGGGACGCCGACGAACAACACCGAGGCCGTCGTGTCCGGCCACGAGCGGCTCGACGATCCGGACGCGTCCTACGACCACCGCTTCGGCGGCGCGACAGTCGCGGCCGAGGGCGCGTGGGCGAAGCGGGCGGACGGCCAGTGGCTGGCCACCGCTCTGGGCATCGACCTCGAGGCGCTCGACGGCGTGCCGGGGGCCGCGGGGACCGACCAGCTCGAGAGCCGCGCCCTCAACCGCGCCCTGTGGCCCGCCACGTGGGGCTACATGCTCGAGACGATGCTGTTCCCGCTGCTCGACGAGGAGGACATCGAGCGGGCGCGGCTGTTCTTCGGCCGGTACGTGAGCGGTCGCGGCATCGTGCCCGCCGTGCGCATCGGCCGCCAGCCGTACGGCGTCCTGCCGACGACCGCGTTCTCGCGGCTGCGCTGGCCGGTCCGCCGGGGCGCGGAGACGCACGCGCACAGCCACGCCGTCAGCGCGGCGCCGCCGTTCGAGGCGCGCCTTGACGCGCTCCTGCGGCAGGTCGCGGCCGACTGGCGCCCGCTCGCCGACGGCGTCGCGCACGTGGGCGGCGACGCGGCGGACCCGCACCAGGCGCTGCTCGACATCGTCGGCGCTCATCCCGCCTCCGTCGAGTTCCACCAGCGGTACGCCGAGAGCATCGACGACCTCTTCAACCGCGCCCACCTCGGCGGCGGCGCCGGGGCGGTCTACGCCGCCTGGGCCCAGCTCGTCCAGCTCGGCAACGCCGGCGCGCTGCTCGGGCACCTCGGGTGGAACGGCCGCCAGTGGCCCGACATCCTCACGAAGGTCTGGCTCGCCGCCCAGCAGCAGCTGCACGGGCCGACGGTCGACGACCGCCCGGTCTCCGAGACCGACGCCGTGCGGGCCTACACGGGCGACGGGCGCAACTACCTGCGCTGGCTCGTGGACGCCGGGAGCGGCTCGCTCGACGACCTGCGCGCGCAGAGCGGCTTCGCCGGCAACCACCCGCCGAAGGCGCTCCTGTACCTGCTGCTCCGCCACTCGATGATCCTGTCGTGGTGGGACACGGCCCTGCGGCTCCAGGCCCACGCGGGCACCGTCGACGAGGACGTCCTCGTCGCGCAGCGCCGCGAGCCCGCGTTCGTGCACGTCAACGACGGGCCGGCGGCGGCGAGCGAGAGCCGCTGGTCGGTGCTGCACGCCGTCGACGCGGGCGTCACCGGCGACCCGGCGCTGCGGATCGCCGACTTCATCGCGACGATCATCGGCAGCGGCGTGCCGGGCGACCGGGTGCACGAGATCGTGGAGGCGGTCGAGGCGCTCGTCGACGTGCCGACCGCGCGCCTGGAGCGCCTCCTCGCCGAGCACGTCGACGTGTGCACCTATCGCCTCGACGCGTGGCGCCTGGGGCTCGTGAACCAGCGGCTGCTCGAGCTGCGCGGCGACGGCGACGGGACGGCCGCCGCGCCCGGCGGCATCCACCTCGGGGCGTTCGGCTGGCTCGAGGACGTGCGCCCCGAGCCGCGGACGCTGTCGCCCGCGGAGGTTCCGGAAGGGCTCTCGCCGCTCTTCGACGACGCGTCGGGGAGCGAGCCGCTCATGGCCGACTCCAGCAACGGCGGGTACGTCCACGCGCCCTCGCTCAACCACGCGGCGACCGCCGCGGTGCTGCGCAGCGGGCATCTGGCCGGGGTCGAGCGCGGCGACCCGGGCGCGCTCTCGGTCAACCTGACGTCGGAGCGGGTCCGGCTCGCGCTCGGGCTGCTCGAAGGCATCCGCAACGGCCAGTCGCTGGCCGCGCTGCTCGGCTACCGGTTCGAGCGCGGCCTGCACGACCGTCACGGCGCCGCCGAGGTCGACCGGTTCGTCTTCGCGCTGCGCAAGCGCTTCCCGCTGCGGGCCGACCGCATCGGCGAGACCGCGACGGGCGAGGGCGTCCCGATCGAGGCCGTCGAGGCGCGAAACGTGCTCGACGGGCTCGAGCTCGTCCGCCACCTCACCGAGACCGGCGAGGACTCCTATCCGTTCGGGCTGACCGGACTGCCCGCGGCGGGGGTCGCGCAGCGGACGGCGATCGACGCCGAGGCGCAGCGGCTGCTCGACGTCCACGACGCGATCGCGGACCTCGCCCTGGCCGAGGGCGTGCACCAGGCCGTCCTCGGCAACCACGAGCGGGTGGCGTCGACGCTCGACGCCTACGGGAAGACCGGCTTCCCGCCCGAGCCGCAGGTCGCCGAGACGCCGCGGACCGGCGTCACGCTGACGCACCGCGTCGCGCTGCACCTGCGCGCCGGGCTCTCCCACACGACCTCGCCCGTCGGCGGCGTGCCGATGACGCCGCGCGCGGTCGCCGAGCCCGCCGTCAACGAGCTGGTCGCGGCGATGCTGCCGCTGCCGGGCGACGTCGCCTGCGTCGTGCGGTGGGACGACCCCGTCGACGGCCTGCCGCGCTCGCGCACCGTCACGCAGGCCGAGCTCGGGCTCCAGCCGGTCGACCTCCTCCACCTGCTGCGCCTCGACGACGAGAGCACGGTCGGCGAGCTCGACGAGCTGATCGTGCGCCGCGTGCGGACCGCGGCGGGGCTGCGGCCAGACGCCCGCCCGCTGATCGCGTACACCGAGCGGGTGGCCGGGAGCGTCAGCCTGTTCGAGCTGGCGCCGCTCGTCGCGCACCTGCGCGCGCTGGTCGGCCGCGCCCGCCCGCT
>DASVRH010000230.1:0-3510 GCA_036388715.1 Solirubrobacteraceae bacterium
GACGACGACGGCGGAATGCTGCTCGTCCTCACCCCGACCTCGTAAGCTCCGACACAGCGTGACCGACCGCCGTCGCAACCTCTTCATCCTGCTCGTCGTCGCGGGCCTCCTCGCGGGCGCGTTCTTCGTCATCGCGACGAAGGAGCCGATCAGCAGCCCGGCGACGAGCAGCAGGATGAAGAGGTTGCGCCGGCGGTCGGTCACGTGAGGCGGAGCTTACGAGGTCGGCGTGAGGACGAGGAGCATTCCCCCGTCGTCGTCGTAGGCGGGGAAGAGGTCGGCCTTGGCGCGCGCGGGGATGTCGCCCTCCGCGTTGACCTCGACCGGCTTGCCGAGCTGGCGGACGCCCCACTCGAGCACCGTGGCCACGTAGTCGTCGCCGGAGTCGAACTTCAGGCCGAGGACCTCCTTGGCCGGGCGGCCGATGACGTTCTCGTCGGCCAGGCCGGTCAGCTCGAAGGATCCGCGCCCGCAGCCGATGATCCGGCCCTCCTTGTCGCAGACGAAGAAGGCGGCGTTCGGGGCCGGGTAGTAGTCGTCGAGCAGCTCGAAGAGGAAGCCGAAGCCGCAGTTCGAGCAGCCCTTGGCCTGGCGGCGGAAGCCGGCGTTGCGGTCGGTCTCGGTCGTGCGCTTGCCGCAGCTGGGGCAGATGAAGAGGTGCGCCATCTCGGCAGACGAGGGTAACGACGGCGCGGTGAGCCCTGTCTAGACGAGCGTCGTGGGCTCGAGGCCCAGGTGCCGGAAGGCGGCGGGAGTGGCGACGCGCCCGCGCGGGGTGCGCTTGAGCAGGCCCTGCTGGAGCAGGTACGGCTCGTAGACGTCCTCGATCGTGTCCGACTCCTCCCCCACCGCGACGGCGAGCGTGGAGAGGCCGACGGGGCCGCCGTCGAAGCGCTCGCAGATGGCGGAGAGGATGTCGCGGTCGAGGCGGTCGAGGCCGCGGTGGTCGACCTCGAGCATCGTCAGCGCGCGGTCGGCGGCCTCGGCGGTGACGACCCCGCCCATCCGGACCTCCGCGTAGTCGCGGACGCGCTTGAGCAGCCGGTTGGCCACGCGCGGCGTGCCGCGGCTGCGCGAGGCGATCTGGCGGGCGCCGTCGGGGTCGAGGTCCACGCCGAGGATCCGCGCGCTGCGGTGGACGATGGCCGTCAGCTCCTCGACGTCGTAGGGCTCGAGCCGGTGCTGGATGCCGAAGCGGTCGCGCAGCGGCGTCGAGAGCAGGCCCGAGCGGGTGGTCGCGCCGACGAGCGTGAACGGCGGCAGGTCGAGCGTCACCACGCGCGCGCCCGCGCCCTGGCCGACCGTGATCGGCAGCTTGCGGTCCTCCATCGCCGGATAGAAGGTCTCCTCCAGCGCACGGGAGAGACGATGCAGCTCGTCGACGAAGAAGACGCTGCCCGGCTCGAGCGCGGTGAGGAAGGCCGCGATGTCGCCCTTGCGCTCAAGCGCGGGGCCGGCCGTCATGACGAACGGGACCTCGAGCTCGGCGGCGAGGATCTGCGCGAGGCTCGTCTTGCCCAGGCCCGGCGGACCGGCGAGCAGCACGTGGTCGAGCGCCTCGCCGCGGCCGCGCGCGGCGGCGATGCTCACGCCGAGCTGCTCCTTCAGCGGCTCCTGGCCCACGAACTCGCCCAGCGCGCGCGGGCGCAGGGTGACGTCGAGCTCGTCGTCCTGCTCGACCGTCTCCGGCGACTGGATCCTCATCGGCGGGCTCCGCGCAGGGCGGCGCCGATGAGGTCCTCGACGCTCTCGCCCTCGGCGGTGGCCAGCAGCTTCTCGGCCTCGGGCAGCGCGAAGCCGAGCTCGACCAGCCCGTCGCGGGCCAGGCTCCGCGGGTCGTCGCCGCCGCGGCTGATAACGATCGGGTCGTCGTCGACCTTCGTACGCAACTCGACGACGATGCGCTCCGCCGTGCGCTTGCCGATGCCGGGGACGGCCTGGAAGCGGGCGGTGTCGCCGGCGGCCAGCGCCCGGGTCAGCTCGCGCGGCGGGCCGCCCGAGAGGACGCCGAGCGCCATCTTCGGGCCGACCGACTGCACCCCGAGCAGGAGGAGGAACAGCTCGCGCTCCTCCTCGGTGGCGAAGCCGTAGAGCTGGATCGCGTCGTCGCGGACGATCAGGTGGCTGTGCAGCGTGACGTCCTTGCCGACAGCGGGCACCTTCTGGAGCGTCTCCGCCGAGACGGCCAGGCGGTAGCCGACGCCGGCCACGTCGACGACGACGTGGTCGGGGCGGCGGACTGCCACCTGGCCGCGGACGAGGGCGATCATGGGATCGCATTCAACGCCCGCGGCCGGACGCCTCCCGCGTGGCGGCTAGCGCTTCGCGGTGAACTTCAGCTCGTACGTGTCGCAGGTCGAGCCCGCGACGATCGACTCCTGGCGGAGCACGCCCTTGGCCGTCGTCGCGCTCGTGAAACGGCCCTTGAGCGTCGTGTAGAGCGTCACGCCCTCCTGCGTCTCCTTCTTGCGGCCGTTGAACTTGCCGCCCGTGATCTTCCAGGCGAGGCTCGGGCCGACGGTCGTGACGGTGCTGGTGCTCGCGCCGTCGCACGTCTCGAGGACGTGCGCGACGAGGTTCTTGATCTTGCCGCCCTTGACGGTGAACTTCAGGTCGTAGCCGTTCTGGATCTGTCCGCGGCCGGCCTTGAACGTCCCGGACTTCGGCGCGGCGGCGAACGCGACCCCGGCGAAGGCGGTCGTGGCGATGGTGACGAGGAGGAGGAATCGACGCATAGGCCGCTCCCATCGGCGAGTCAAAGGCGCGGCTTGAATGCCTTTTTCAGCCGCGTACGCCGCCTGACACGATCCGGGTCGCGACGGGGGCCGCCCGCGGCGCCATGGCGGCGGCCAGCGGGGCGCGATTCGCGTGGCAGATGCCGACGGCGAGCGCGTCGGCGGCGTGGTCGGGGCTCGGCGGGTCGGCGAGGCAGAGCAGCGCCTGGACCATGCGGATGACCTGGTCCTTGTCGGCGCGCCCGCTGCCGCAGACGGCGCTCTTGACCTGCTGCGGCGTGTACGAGGCGCAGGCGATCGAGCGCCGGCCGGCGGCGAGCATCACGACGCCGCGGGCCTGGCCGACGGCGAAGGCCGACTTCGCGTTGGCCCCGAAGTAGAGGTCCTCGAGCGCGACGGCCGCCGGCTCGTGCTCGTCGAGCAGCTCCTCGACGCGCGTGAAGATCGTCGCGAGGCGCCGCTCGAGCGGGATCCCCTTCGGCGTCTCGATGACGCCGCCGTCGAGGGCGGCCAGCCGGCCGCCGCCGGCCAGGCGCACCACGCCGTAGCCCGTGTTGGCCAGGCCGGGGTCGATACCGAGAACGATCACGTTGTGTGGGATTCTCCGCGGCGGGGCGGATGCCTTGACCGACTTCGATCGACTTCTCGACGGCCTCGAAGGCGAGGCGCGCGACGCCCGCGAGCGCCTGCTGACGCGGCTGCGCGACGACGGCGTCTCCGATGACGAGCTGGCCCGCGCCGTCGAGGAGGACCGGCTCGTCCTGCTCCCGCTGGA
>DASVRH010000231.1:0-5144 GCA_036388715.1 Solirubrobacteraceae bacterium
CACGCTCAAGTCCATGCAGCTCTGATGGCGGACCTCGAGGTCCGCCGCGACGACCTGCGCGCGACGCGGGTCGTCGACGGCGCCGAGGGCAACGTCCGCGTCGACCGCTTCGCGCTGACGGCCAACAACGTCACGTACGGCGTGCTCGGCGACTCACTGGGCTATTGGCAGTTCTTCCCGGCGTCGGGCGAGGGCTGGGGGCGCGTGCCCGTGTGGGGGATCGCCGAGGTGCTCGAGACGGGCGAGTGGATCTACGGCTACTTCCCGATGTCGTCGTCGGTGACGATGACGCTCGACGAGAAGCTCTTCGAGCGCAGCGAGCACCGCAGCGGCCTTCCGGCGACCTACAACCGCTACATGCGCATGGCGCCGGACACGCCGTACCTCGACGAGATGCTGATCCTGCGCCCGCTGTTCGGGACCTCGTTCCTGCTCTCGGACTTCCTCGACGGGGACGGGTCGACGGTCGTGCTCGGCAGCGCGTCGTCGAAGACCGCGTACGGCCTCGCCTTCCTGCTCGACCGGCGCGTGGTCGGGCTGACCTCGTCGCGCAACCGGGAGTTCGTCGAGTCGCTCGGCGTCTACGACCGCGTGCTGACCTACGACGAGATCGCGGGGCTCGGCGAGGAGGACGGGCCGGTGACGTTCGTCGACATGTCCGGCGACCCGAAGGTGCGCGAGGGCGTGCACGCGGCTGCCGAGGTCGGGCGCGACGTGACCGTCGGGGCGACGCACTGGGAGCAGCTTCCCGGCGCCCTCGACGAGGCGGGCGGCGAGTTCTTCTTCGCGCCCACGCACATGGAGCAGATGCACGAGCGGCTCGGCGGCGGCGAGCTGATGAAGCGCATGGGCGAGGCGTGGGTCGCGCTGATGGGCCGCGTCGGCGACTGGATGACGATCGAGCGCGCCCAGGGGCCGGAGGCGGTCGAGCGCGTGTGGCGCTCGCTCGTCGACGGCGACGTCGACCCGCACGTGGGCCACGTCGTCTCGCTCTAGACGGCGAGCCTGCGCGCCGGCACCGGTGCGGCCTTGCCCTTCACGGTCAGGGCGCACGGCTCGCCGGGCGGATCGTCGAGCACAGCCGCCAGCCGCTCGGAGAGCACGATCTCGCCGCCCCGCGCCTCGCCGGTCAGCCGCGACGCCGTGTTGACCACGTCGCCCACCGCGGTGAAGTCCTGGACCGCGCCGTCCCCGATGTTCCCGACGAACGCCTCGCCGAAGTCGAGGCCCACGCCGAGGTCCAGGAACGGTCCTTCCGCGGTGCCGTAGCCGACGCCCTCGAGCAGCCCGCGCGCGTGGCGCAGCATCGTCGCGGCCAGCCGCGCGTCGTAGGCGTCGTGGCGGTGCTTGGGGTGCGGCAGGTAGAGCGCCATCACCTCGTCGCCGATCAGCTTGTCGATCATCGCCTCGGGCCACAGGACCTCCCGCGCGGTCTTGTAGAACCTGCGGAGCAGCAGGCTCACCTCGTGCGAGGTCCGGCCCTCGCTCAGCGTCGTGAAGCCGCGCACGTCGGCGAAGAGCACGCCGATCTCCAGCGACATGCCGCCCGGCGGGGACGCCTCGACGCACACGTCGCAGATCGACGGGTTCTTGCGCGACGGGCGGTAGCCGAGCGGGCGCAGCATCCGGCCGCCCACGCCGCCGAACGGCGCGCCGCAGTAGCCGCAGCGCGGGTTCGACGGCATCGCGCCGAGCATCTTGCTGAACGCCCGGTGGCCGGTCTCGGCCGCCAGCGACCAGTACGCCTCCCAGTCCTCCGGCGAGAGCGGCTCGCCGGGGTTCTTCCGCGCTCGCTTGACGACCATCCGGGTCGCGTAGCGCTGCATGATCGGCGTGCGCCTGGGCACGCCCGCGATCCTACGCCCGTCGTCTAGGCGCAGACGCTGTTGCGCCGCGCGGTCGCCCGCCGCACGCCGGCCTTGGCCTTCGCCACGCGCCGCCTGGCGCTCCGCTTGCGCCGCGCGCCCTTCGCCTTGCGGAGCGAGCGCTTCGCCGCGGTGAGCTTGCGCTTCGCCGCGGCCAGGGCGCTGCGGGCGCGGCTGCACGTGCCCGGCGAGGTCTCGGGCGGGAAGTCCGTGTCGACGGGCACGGCGCCGGTCGGGCCCGGCACGACCCCGCCGCCGGGCGTCAGGCCGTTGCCGCTGTCGAGCGGCTCGGCATTGCCCGTGCCGTCCTCCCCGGCGCCGCCGCTGCCGCTGCCGCCGTCGCCGTCACTCACCTGGACGCCGAGCGACCGGTACTCGGAGACGCCCGTCCCGTCCGTGCCCGCCTGCTCGGCGCGCCAGAGGTAGAAGCCGTTCGGCAGGTCGGCCGTGGCCGCGACCTGCCACGCGGCGCCGGAGCGCTGCGTCGTCAGCGTCTGGAGCGGCGCGGCGGCCACGTCGTTGCCCTGCCAGATCTTCACGGTGACGGTCGTGCCGTCGCCCGCCCGCGTGCCCGCGGTGCCGGAGAACGTCGGCCTGCGCGTCGCGACCGTCGCGCCGTCCGCGGGCGAGGTCGCCGTGACCGTCGGCGGCCCGGGGCCCGGCCCGGCCACGGTGAGGCGCGCCGCGGTCCCGAACCCGGTGTTGCTGGCGCGGCGCCCCACGTAGACGTCGTAGGTCGTGCCCGCCGGCTGGACCCCGGAGAAGGAGCCGTTGGCGCACCCCGCGAACTCGCCGTTGTCGTGCCGGTAGAGCGCGACCACGGCGGCGAAGTCGCTGGCCGTGGCGTTGTAGGTGTGCAGGCCCGCGCCCTCGGTGGTGTAGCGCGACCACGTCCCGCGCGTCGCGTCCTGCGCGTTGGTGCACTCGGTGGCCTCGTCGACGTTGCCGCGGCCGCCGGCGTAGACGTTGTCGGTCTCCGCCTGGATGCCCCGCGGGATCGCCAGGGCGTTGGCCTGGAGGTCGTTCGGCGGCGGCGTGGGCTGCCCGCGGATGTACCGCACGCGGTAGCTGAAGCCCTGCGTCGTCGTCATGTCGTTGGTCAGCGGGAGCACGACCTGCTTGAGGGACGCCGGGTCGGCGGTCGTCCCGATCGAGCCGCCTCCGGGGCCCGCCAGCTCGAAGGTGTCGGTCTGCGTCCCGTCGGCCCAGCGCGCGACCGCCCTGAACGGGGCGGCCTGGCCCGTCGGCCGGCCGATCGTGATCTCGAGCTCGTCGCTCGGGCCGGTCGGGTCGTAGCCCCCGTCGTTCCGGACGCGGACGTAGCGCGTGGCGAGGCGGTCGACGTTGACGCCGATCGTGCCCGTGTCCCCGCCCGTGGTCGCGGCGGTCACGACCGTCGCCGCCGGGGTCCCCCAGTAGTCGTGGATGGCCTGCATGGCGGTGGTCGGCCACAGCGAGGAGCTCGACCAGCGGGCGGGCACCCAGACGTCGCGCGCGTACTGGGAGTAGCGCGTCGCGAGCGTCTCGGCGTCGGGCTGGGCGGCGATGACGTCGGCGAGGATCCCGCGGTCGATCGCCGTCGAGCAGCCGGACGTGCAGTCGGCGGCCATCTCGTCGAGGAGCTGGTCGATGATGCCGACGCCGTACCACTGGGTCAGGCGCCACAAGAAGCTCCACTGCCAGTAGCCGAAGCCGCAGTTGCGCGCGCTGCCCTCGCCGCTCACCGTGAACGTCCCGTACGAGCAGTCGAGCGGCACGAACGGCTGGGGGAAGTTGCTGTCGAGCGGGTCCTGGTCGGGGAACACCCACTCGGTCGCCCAGTTGGCGCTGCTCTCGGTGAGCAGGCCGCCGATGCCCGGCGTGTACGTGTTCTGGAGGACGTGCATGAACTCGTGGGCGGTGCGGAAGCGCGTCGAGTCGCGGTCCATCTCAGGCGTCAGGAACATGTAGCTCGCGCGCGGCGAGTGCGCGGTGTCGTCGTACACCGTGCCGCCCTGGAACCCGGGCTGGTTCGACGGCGCGCTGAGGTAGACGTCGGTCTTCCCGTCGGCGTCGTCGACGGCGTCAGCGAGACCGGCGTTCGGCGTGCCGCCCCCGCCGGCCACGAGCCTCGCGCGGCTCGTGGCGAGGTCGGCGAGCAGCGCCTCGGCCGCGGCCTGCGTCGAGGTGCTCGGGTCGTAGTGGACGACGAAGTTCGCGTCGCTGACGGGCGTGCCGGGATTGACGCCGGCGGGCACCGAGCGGCTGTGCTCGGCGAGAGCCGCCGAGGGCGCTGCGAGAGCGAGCAGGAGGGCGGTGAGGCACGCCGATCCGTGGCGCATCGGGCGCACCCTAACCCGGTGCGCGAGCGCGACTCAAGGGCTTCTGTGACGGATTGTCACTCAGCGGCGGCGGCGGACGATCCGGAACGCGGCGCGGCGCGCCGGGCCGGCGACGGTCCCCGCGCGCGGCGTGGCGACGAGGCGGTAGCGGCCGGGGCGCAGCTTGCGGCCGCGCAGCCGGCCGGTGAACCGGAAGCGGTTGGCGCCGGCCGTCGAGGCGCGCGCGAAGCTGCCGCGGACGCGGACGAACCGCGCGCACCGGCGCTTCGAGCGGTTGCGGCGGGTCGGCTTGACGCAGCGCCCGCCGACGCGGCGCCCGCGTGCGCGTCGCCGGACCGTGAACCGCACGTCGGCCGCGACGTTGAGGTCGTACGTGACCCGCGTGCCCGTGCGGCGGCGGCGCTGCGCGACGCTCGCCCCGCGCGCGGCGGCGGCGAAGGTGCGCGGCGAGACGCCGAGGTCCGAGACGCTCGCGATCACGGCGACCGGCGGCGGCGGGAGCGGTGGCGCGGGCGGCGCCGCGATGCCGATCCGCCGGGTCTCGACGGCGGCGTTGCCGGCCGCGTCGGTGGCGGTGACCGCGACGTCGTACTCCCCCGGCGCGCCGTAGACGTGGCTCGCGGCGTTGCCCTCCGCGGTTCCTCCGTCCCCGAACGCCCAGCCCGTCGTGAACGGCGACCACTGGTCGAACGGCGACACCGAGACGTCGACCGGCACGCCGACCGTCCCCGTGGGTGGAACGGTCAGCTCACGCGGCTGCGGCGCGGCCGCGTCGTAGATGCGGCCTTCGATCGTGTACGGCGGCCCCGGGCCGGCGAACCACGCCACCAGCGCGTTCCCCGCCGCGTCCATCCCCGGGAATGGATCGCCTGCGTCGACGTCGTCGCCGGAGGGGTCCTTGATCTCCGAGAACGGCTGGTCGGCCGCCGGGCGGAGCCTCGCCTGGGCGCGGTCGTTC
>DASVRH010000232.1:0-3268 GCA_036388715.1 Solirubrobacteraceae bacterium
GAGACGACCTCGTCGTTGCCGTCGCCGTCGACGTCCGCGGCCACCGGCGAGTTGGAGCCCTCGGTGATGAACTCCTGCGCCGAGCCGTAGACCTCGGCCACGCCCGGCAGCTCGACCGGCCAGCCCGCGACCGGCTTGCCGTCCGCCGCGAACGCGTGCAGGAACCCGCGCGCGGCGACCTGCGGATCGGCCGGCTCCTCGGAGATGTCGGTGACCTGCGAGCGGACGACGACCTCGAGCCTGCGGTCGCCGTCGAGGTCGGCGATGACGGGCGTGGCCTGGAGCTTCTGGTCGTCCACCCGCACGCGCCCCGGCCCGGGCGCGCTGTCCTTCGGCTGCTCGACGTCGACCGGCCACCCGGCGAGCTCGGAGCCGGCGCCGGTGAACGCGTGGATGTGGCCGTCCCAGGCGGCCTGCACGATCTCCAGGCGCCCGTCGGCGTTCAGGTCGGCGAGCACCGGCGCGGCGAACGCGCCCTGCGCCGGCACGCGCGTCCTCGGCAGGTCGGGCCGCGGCGTCGCCGGCTTCGCAACCTTCAGGTCGAGCGTCCTGGGAAAGCCCTCGCGGCGGGTGCCGTCGGGATTCCACGCGTAGAGCCGTCCGGTCGTCGAGCTCGCGACGACCGACAGCGCGCCGGTGCCGTCGAGGTCGCCGACCGCGACGTTCGAGACCACGGGCTCGTGCCGCGGGTCGATCCCCTCGTGCGCCTTGGCCACGACCGTCGGCTCCGTCCGCACCGGCCAGCCCGCGCGCTCCTCGCCGGTCTGCGGGTCGATCGCGTGGACGACGCCGTCGGTGTCGGCGAAGACGACGTCCAGCCGGCCGCTGCCCTGGAGGTCGACGAGCGCCGCCTGCGACTCGCCGCCCGGCCCGATCCGCCGCGGGAACCCGCCGAGCCAGTCGTCGTCGTGGCGCGCGTAGAAGGCGCGGCGGTCCTCGCCGACGCGTCCCTCGGCGTCGGTGACGCGCAGCCGCAGCGTGACGGTGAAGCGCTCCGTCGTCTCGAGCTCCTTGCGCTCGGACAGCGCCATCGCCTGGCGCCACGTCGCCTCGGGCACCGAGCCGAGGTCGGCGCTGCCCAGCTCGCCGCTCCGCGGCTGCGTCCCCTCCCCCGCCGCGACCTGCACGAACTGCTCGTCCGAAGGCTCGGCGCCGACGCCCAGCTCGAGCTTCCACGAGTAGGCGGCCGAGCGCGAGGCGTCGATCGTGCCCCGCACCGGCACGCTCGTCCCCTTCAGCGGGTCGAACAGCTCGAACCAGCCCGGCGCGTCGATCGTCGCGACCGGCGGCACCTTCCCGTCGGCGATGGCCTGCATCGCCTTGTGGACGTTGGGCCGGCCGTAGCCGTACTGGAGATCCCAGCCCGGGCCGTTCGGCCACGACCTCGCGTCGTCGTCGACGTCGGAGGCGGTCTCGCGCAGCACCTGCACCGCCTCCAGCCCGGTGAGCGGCCGCGCGATCTTCCCCTCGGCCGCCGCCTCGCGCCCGTACGCCATCAGCAGCGCGACCACGCCGCCGAGCGTCGGCGTGGCGGCGGAGGTGGTCCCGCTGTTCGACGTGACCGTGAAGACGTTGTGCGCGCCCCACGACGTGATGTTGGAGCGCTCGCGGAACGTGGTCGTCGTCGACGACGCCGGGCCGAACCCGAGGCGGTCGGCCACCATCGCGTTTCCCGGCAGCACCTTCGGGTGCCACATGCCGCCCTGGTGGTCGGTGGAGTCGAAGTCGTTGGACGCCTGCACGGCGATCGCCCCCCGCTTGGCGACCTCCTCCGCCGCCTGGCGCATGAAGGTCGAGTAGCCGAGGTCGGCGGTGACGGAGACCACGACCGACGCGCCCGCGTCGACGGCGTACAGCCAGGCCTGGGCGAGCTCGTCGGTGCGGTCGAGCGCCTCGGCCCCCGCCTTGACCGGCAGCACGCGGCAACGCGGGCAGAACCCGGCGCCGTAGACGCCGTTGTCGGCCTGGCCGCCGGCGCGCTCCATCTGGTTGTTGGCGTGCGCGTAGGCGGAGTCGCTGGTCGCGGGGTCGTTGTCGTCGTCGTAGAAGTTCCAGCCCGAGATGTCGTCGACGTAGCCGTTGCCGTCGCCGTCGACGCCGTCGGAGTAGCGGACGATGAGGTCCTCGGGATCGACCAGCCCGTTGCCGTTGGCGTCGGTCGTGTCGGAGAAGTCGGACGCGCAGAGCACGCCCTCGCCGCACGCCGCGTCCCCGTCGGCCGGAGTCGTCGGCTCGGGCAGCTCGCCGTCGTTGAGGAAGACCTTGTCGCTCAGCTCCTCGGCGTTCTCGTCGCGCCAGTTGATCCCCGCCTCGACGTAGGCGATCACCGTCTCCGGATTGCCCGTCGTGAACTCGCGCCACGCCGCCTCGATCGACATGCCCGAGGCGTCCTCGGGGTCCGTAGCCGCGGGCGTGCAGTCGGGCAGGTAGTCGAAGGCCTCGTACTGCACGTCGTCGATGCAGTTCGGGCTCGGGTCGTCGTAGCGCGGGTCGTTCGGCGGGTCGTCCGGGAACGCGGCGAGCGCCGGTGCCGCGAGGGCGAGCAGGAGCAGGAGGACGACGGCCGGGCGCACCGCTGCCAGCCTGACGAATCGGGACGGCGCGCGTCGTGCTTTCCATGCGACGCGTCGTGCTGGTCCTCGCCTGCCTGCTCATCCCCGCCTCCCCCGCGGCGGCGGTCACCGTCGGCATGTCCGACCAGACGAACGACGCGTGGCAGGACCATCGCCTGCGCGCGCTCGGCCTCCGCCACGCGCGGCTCGTCGTGCCCTGGGACGTCGCGACGACCGATCCGGCGCGGGTCGAGGGGTGGCTGGCGGCGACGGCCGCCGCCGGGTTCGTCCCGCACGTCGCCTTCGAGCATTCCCGCTCGACGCGCTGCCCGAGCCGGCCCTGCCTCTTCCCCACCCGCGAGGCGTACGCGCGGCTGGTGCGCGCCTTCGTCGCCCGCTTCCCGCAGGTGCGGACCTTCACCACCTGGAACGAGGCCAACCACCGCACCCAGCCGGTGGCGCGGCGGCCCGGGGTCGTCGCGGGCTACTACGAGGAGCTGCGCGCCGCGTGCCCGGGCTGCACGATCGTCGCCGCCGACGTGCTCGACAGCGGCGCCTACGTCGACTGGCTGCGGCGCTTCCGGGCGGCGACGTCGCTGAAGCCGCGGCTGTGGGGGCTGCACAACTACGCCGACGTGACCTACGGCCGCACCAGCGGGACCGACCGCGTGCTCGCCGCCGTGCCGGGGAGGCTGTGGATCGAGGAGACCGGCGGG
>DASVRH010000233.1:0-4613 GCA_036388715.1 Solirubrobacteraceae bacterium
CGCCCGGGCCGCTGCGACACCTTCGCGGTGCCCGCGGCCTGACGCGGGCGTTCAGGCGGCGAGCTCCGGCTCGCGGCGGGCGACGCGGACGATGGCCGCGCTGACGGCGAGGATCGCCACGAGGCCGAACCACTGGAGGGCGTCGCCCATGCCGTCGCCCCAGTAGGGCTTCGACGGCCCGAGCTCGACCGGGACGAGGTGGAAGAACGCGAACGCGACGATCTCGATCCACGCGACGACCAGCGCGACGCGCGCGGCCGAGCGATGCCCGAGCGCGACCAGACCGCCGGCGATCGCGACGGCGAGGAGGCTCGCGAGGTGCTGCGGCTTGGTGAACGTCTCGACGAGGTCGGCCGACGCGTCGATGCGCAGGTCGTCGAAGACCGCGAGGTTGAGGACCAGGAGCGCCAAGAGCGCTCCGGTCAGGCCGAGCAGGACCCCGGACGGGGGTCGTGCGGGCCGGTCGATCTGGGCGCTGCTCCGTGTGTGCATGGGCCGACCATAACTTTGTTATTGACGCAAGTCAAGCGTACGATGCGGGCGTGCCGAGCGCCACCACCACACGCGATGACCTCCTCGACGCCGCGCTCGGCCTCCTGGAGGTGCGCGGACCGGGCGGGCTGCGCGTGCGCGACCTGGCGGCCGCCACCGGCCAGTCGACGATGGGCATCTACACGCACTTCGGGTCGAAGCAGGGGCTGCTCGAGCAGCTCTACCTCCACGGCTTCCGGCGCCTGGAGTCACGCCTGGAAGCCGTCGGCGCGGCCGGGCGAGAGGGACTGCTCGAGTTCGCCCTCCGCTACCGCGCCTTCGCCCTCGACCACGAAGCGCTCTACGGCCTCATGTTCGAGCGCGCCACGCCGGACTTCGTGCCATCCGACGCCAGTCGCCTGGCCGCCCTGAGGACGTTCGAGATGCTGGCGAGCCGCGTCGCGCCGGCAGCCCACGCCCACCTCGTCTGGGCGGCGATGCACGGGCTGGTCAGCATCGAGCTCATGCACCGCCGGTGGGGCGGGCCGCTGGTGGAGCACCTGCGCGGCGACCCGGAGGAGCACTACGCGACCGCGATCGGCTCGCTCCTCGACGGGCTCGGCGGGCCGACGCCCTAGGCTCGCGCCATGCCCGTGATCGAACGACTCGACTTCCTCGGCGTCCCGACCCAGGACCCCGAGCGCGCCCGCACCTTCTACCGCGACGTCCTCGGCCTGCGCCCCGACGAGCACGCCGCCTGGGAGCAGTGGGCCGGCGACACGTGCTTCGGGATCTGGCAGCCCGAGAAGCAGGGCATGCCGTTCGTCGCGCAGAAGGGCAACCCGTGGCCGCTGGGCTGCGACGACGTCGCGGAGATGCGCGCGGCGCTCGAGGCGAAGGGCGTGCAGTTCTTCGGCGAGACGCTCGACACCGGCGTGTGCCACATGGCGTTCTTCGCCGACCCCGACGGCAACGAGCTCATGCTCCACCACCGGTACGCGCCCTACAACGACTGAGGGGCCCGCCGGGCCCCTCTCCACTTCCAATTTATACCGCTCAGGGGGGCTTGAAACAAGCCCCCCGGTGTGCCCCATAATCGCCCGCCGCAGGTCTGGAGCAGCGGCAAGAGGAGGCGTATGACGGAGCATGAGGTGGTGGTCGTCGGCGGCGGCCCGACGGGGATGGTGCTGGCGGCGGAGCTGGCGCTGGCGGGCGTCGACGTGGCGATCGTCGAGCGCCGCGAGAGCGCGGAGCTGCCCGACTCCCGGGCGGGCGGCCTGCACGCGCGGACGATCGAGGTCTTCGACCAGCGCGGCATCGCGGAGCGCTTCCTGGCGGAGGGCAAGGTCGCCCAGGTCGCGGGCTTCTCGATGGTCCGCCTCGACATCAGCGACTTCCCGACCCGCCACCCCTACGGGCTCGGGCTGTGGCAGAACCACATCGAGCGCATCCTGGCCGAGTGGGTCGGCGAGCTGCCGGTGACGATCCACCGCAACCGCGAGGTGACGGGCTTCGCGCAGGACGCCGACGGCGTCGACGTCGCGCTCAGGGACGGCGGGGCGCTGCGGGCGCGGTACCTCGTCGGGTGCGACGGCGGCCGCAGCCTCGTCCGCAAGACGGCGGGCATCGACTTCCCCGGCTGGGATCCCTCGACCAGCGCGCTGATCGCCGAGGCCGAGATGAGCGAGGAGCCGGAGCTCGGGACGAAGCACGACGCCGTCGGCATCCACGCCATCGGCCGGCTCGAGTACGAGATCCGCGACGGCGAGGTGGTCTGGGCCGACAGCGGGCCGGTCCGCGTCATGGTCACCGAGCGCGAGCCCGGGCGCGCCGGCGAGCCGACCCTGGACGACCTGCGCGAGGGGCTCGTCGCGGCGTTCGGCAGCGACTACGGCATCCACTCGCCCACGTGGATCTCGCGGTTCACCGACATGACGCGGCAGGCGGCGGCCTACCGAGCCGGGCGCGTGCTGCTCGCCGGCGACGCGGCCCACGTCCACTCCCCGGTCGGCGGGCAGGGCCTCAACACCGGCGTGCACGACGCGGTCAACCTGGGCTGGAAGCTGGCCCAGGTGGTCAAGGGGACCTCGCCCGAGATCCTCCTCGACACCTACCACGCCGAGCGCCACCCGGTCGCCGCCCGCGTGCTGCGCAACACGATGGCGCAGGTCGCGCTCATGCGGCCCGACCCGCGCATCGAGGCCGCTCGCGAGGTGGTGGGAGAGCTGCTCGGCATGGACGAGCCGCGGCGGCGCTTCGCGGGGACGATGTCCGGCCTGGACATCCACTACGACCTCGGCGACGGCCACCCGCTGCTCGGGCGGCGCATGCCCGACCTCGACCTCCGCTCGGGTCGCGTCTTCAGCCTCCTCCACGACGCGCGCCCGGTGCTTCTCGATTTCGGGGCCCCGCCCGCGCTCGACATCGCGCCGTGGGCGGACCGGGTGAGGGTCGTCGACGCGGACTACGACGGCGAGTGGGAGCTTCCCGTGCTCGGCGAGGTCCCCGCCCCGGAGGCGGCGCTCGTCCGGCCGGACGGCCACGTCGCCTGGGTCGGAGACGGCACCGACGCCGGGCTCCACGACGCGCTCACCACCTGGTTCGGGGCGCCGTCCGCCTCAGACGATCGGCGTGCCCTGGTGGAAGAGCACCCGCCAACCTGATTCGTCGCGAATCCACAGCGAGCTGCGCCGCGTGTCGGCGGCGTCGTAGGTGACGAGCACGACGCCGGGCGCCACGTGCCGCGCGACGATGTCGCGGACGTCGCCGCGCGTGCCCGGCTCGGCCTCGAGCGCCGCGACGATCCCGTCGCGGTCCCAGACGGTCCCGGACGCGCCGACCTCGCGGAAGTCCGAGTGCAGCAGCGACCGCACGCGGGCCGGGTCCCGTCTCGTCTCCGGGTCCAGGAGCTGTTGCTCGAGCGCGACGACGTGGTCCAGCGTCTGATCGCGGTCGGTCATGGCGCAAGCGTAGGGTCGGTCGCGTGGTCGAGATCGTCACCGAGCGGCTGATCGTGCGACCGCTTCAGCTTCAGGACGTCGCCGCGTTCGTCGCGTACCGGCGCGATCCCGAGGTCGCTCGGTACCAGTCGTGGGCCGCGACGTACTCGGCGGCCTACGCGGAGCGGCTCTTGGAGGAGCAGCGCGGCGTCGACCTCGGCCAGCCCGGGCCGTGGCTGCAGCTCGCCGCGGTCGATCGGGAGACAGGAGTGCTGCACGGCGACTGCGCCGTGCGCGTCTTGACGGACCAGCCGCGGACGGCGGAGGTCGGCGTGACCTTCGCGCCGGCGAGCCAGAGGACCGGCCTCGCCACCGAGGCGCTCGGCGCTGTCGTGAGGCGGCTCTTCGAGCACCACGACCTCCACCGCGTCTTCGCCGAGGCCGACGACCGCAACGTCGCGGTCCACCGCCTGCTCGAACGGCTCGGCTTCCGCTGTGAGGCGCGGCTGGTCGAGGCCGACTGGTTCAAGGACGAGTGGACGACGGTGCGCACCTACGCGACCCTGCGTCGCGACTGGCGGGCCGCCGTCAGTCGCTGAGCGCGGCCCGCAGCGCGTCGACGTCGCCCGCTCCGAAGACGACGCGGTTCTGCGTCGCGACGTACACGAGGTCGAGGTCGACACCGGCGCCGGCGATCCGTCGCGTCAGGTCAGCCAGCACGCCGGGCCGGTCGGTGACGTCGACGACGACGACCTCCCGCTCGCCCGTGACGAGGACACCGGAGATCGCGAGCACGTGCTTCGCCGCCTCGGCGTGCGGCACGAGGATGTGAAGCTCCGCCCGCTCCCCCGTCCCCAGGCAGGTGGCCGCGGAGATGTTCACCCCGGCGTCGCTGATCGCGGCGGCGATCGCCGCCAGCGCGCCGGGCGAGTTCTCGATGTCGATGACGAGGTCGACCATGCGGGCCGCGAGCCTACTCAGATCGCGAATCCGGGGGCCACGGGCATGCGCACCCCGTGACCTCCCGCCGCACGGCTGCCCCGAAGCTAACCCAGTGCTATGACGACTGCGACGACGCCCGACACCGCCGCGATTCCGCTCAATACGAGGCCGATGATCGTCAGCTTCGACTGCGATCGAGCGTGCTCAATCAAGCTCTGCAGGGCATCAATCTGGCGATCGGCGCGCTCGGCGCTCTCCTCG
>DASVRH010000234.1:0-16723 GCA_036388715.1 Solirubrobacteraceae bacterium
GAGCGCTTCCCCAGCGAGTTCCGGTGGGAGCAGCTCGACATCCGCGACGCCGAGGGGATCGACCGCGTGTTCGCCCGGCACGCGTCCGACATCGGGGTGGTCCTGCACACGGCTGCGCAGCCGTCGCACGACTGGGCCGCGTCGGACCCGCACACCGACTTCGGCGTCAACGCGACCGGGACGCTGAACCTGCTCGAGGCCGTCCGGCACGTCAAGCCCGACGCCACGTTCATCTTCACGTCGACCAACAAGGTTTACGGCGACCGCCCCAACGGCCTGCCGCTCGAGGACGCCGGTGACCGCCTCGAGCTCCCCGAGGACCACCGCTACTTCCGCGGCATCGACACCTCGATGTCGATCGACACGTGCATGCACTCGATCTTCGGCGTCTCCAAGGCGGCGGCCGACCTCATGGTCCAGGAGTACGGGCGCTACTTCGACATCCCGACCGTGTGCTTCCGCGGCGGCTGCCTCACCGGGCCGTCGCACGCCGGCGCGAAGCTGCACGGGTTCCTCTCGTACCTCATGCGGTGCACGGTCACGGGCGAGCGCTACACGGTGTTCGGCTACGACGGCAAGCAGGTGCGCGACAACATCCACTCGAGCGACGTGGTGAGCGCGTTCGAGGCGTTCCACCGCGCGCCGTCGGTGGCCGCGGTCTACAACCTGGGCGGCGGGCGCGCGTCGAACTGCTCGATGCGCGAGGCGATCGCCGCCTGCGAGCGGCTCGCCGGCCGCGAGCTGGACTGGGAGCTGTCCGACGAGGCCCGCCTGGGCGACCACCGCTGGTGGATCTCCGACATGTCGGCCTGGGAGCGCGACTACCCCGACTGGGAGCTGCGCTACGACCTCGAGACCACGCTGCGCGAGATCCACGACCACAACGTCGACCACTGGACGGCCGCGCGATGAAGATCTCGGTCGTGATGCCCGCGCACAACGAGGCGGAGGTCATCGCGCCGATCATCGGGGGCGTGGCCGCCGCGCTGGAGGCGGCCGGTCGCGACTACGAGGTCATCGTGGTCGACGACGCGTCGACGGACGGGACCGGCGCCGTCGTCGAGCGGCTGGCGGCGGAGAACGCGCGCATCCGGCTGCTGCGCTCGCACTACTCCAACGGCTTCGGGTTCGCCGTGCGCGCCGGTCTCGACGTCTTCGAGGGCGACGCGGTCGCGATCGTCATGGCCGACGGCTCCGACGACCCGCGCGACCTGCTGCGCTACGTCGAGCTGCTCGAGGAGGGCTACGACTGCGCCTTCGGCTCGCGGTTCGTCAGCGGCGGGAGGGTGCGCGACTACCCCCGCTTCAAGCTGGTGGCCAACCGGATCGTGAACTTCGGGATCCGCGTCCTGTTCCGCCACGGCTACGACGACACGACGAACGCGTTCAAGGCCTACCGCCGCGAGGTCGTCGAGAACATCCAGCCGCTCGTCGCCAACCACTTCAACCTCACCGTGGAGATGCCGTTGAAGGCGATCATCCGCGGGCACTCCTACGCGATCGTGCCGATCTCGTGGACCAACCGCTCTGCCGGGGAATCGAAGCTGGCCCTGCGCGAGATGGGCTCGCGGTACACGTTCATCGTGCTCCTCGCCTGGCTGGAGCACCACCTCTCGCGTGGCGACTACCGGCGCCCGGGCTACAGCGACACGCGCCGCGCCGTGTCGCCGGGAGCACGCGGCGCCCGCCGGCGCATGCGCTCGCCGCGGCCCTCGCGGCGCGGATGACCGCCTGACTGGACGCATGGTGGACGCCCGTGCGCGGCGCACTGGCCGCATGACCAGTGGCGAACGGTCCGCCCGGGGGATCAGACTGCGCAGCATGATCCCGCTGCATCTCCGCCACACGACGATCATCGTCAGCGCCGAGCACGCCGAGACCCTGGTCAGCCGGGGGCTGGCCGAGTGGATCCCCGGCGGGCAGGGCCTGGTCGCCAGCTCGCGCGAGAACGACGCGGTGCTCGAGGCGATCGGCGAGCGACCCGCCGCGGCCGCCTAGCGCTGCCCCGGCCGGCCGCGCGGCCGGTAGTAGCGGCGGTTGCGGAACGACCGCCGCCGCCGCTCGCGGCCGAGCAGGTACGGGCTGCGCAGCCGCAGCAGGCGCGGCGCGATGCCCCACCACAGCTCCATCTCCACGTGGGCGGGGAGGGCCTTCGCCAGCCGCTCGCGCAACCGCGGGGGAGGCGGGGGCGCCGGCGCCTCGGCGGCGGCGGCCTCCCACGTCGCGGCGTAGTCGCTCTGCTGCGGCGGCGAGCGCAGGATGGGCACGGCACGGACGCGCCGGGCCTGGACCTGCAGCACGACCGGGCCCTCGCGCTCGAGCACGACGCGCTCGCGGACGTCCGCCGGGTCGACCACGTCGTACCACGGCCCTCCAGCTCGTACGGGATGGCGACGTTGCTGATCCGCCCCCAGCCGACGTCGTCGACCATGGCCGTGACGTGCTCGATCTCGTAGCCGTTCTCGGCCGAGAGCACGCGGTAGAAGAGCTCCGGGCTGAACTGGTAGAGCCCGTGGCCCATGTGACCGTCGGCGTTGGTCTGGATGATCAGGTGGCCCCCGACCTCGACCATCTCCATGTAGCTGCGCAGGACGGTCGGGACGTCGAAGATGTGCTCGAGCGAGCCGCCGTCGTAGACGACCGAGTAGCGCCGGTGCAGCGCCTCGGGCACCGGGAGGTTGAGGTCGTGGACGACGTCCGCGCCCTCCCACCCCGAGGCGTCCATGGCCGACAGCTCGGCGGCGCCCAGCGCCCGCAGGAGCGGGTCGCCGAACCAGCGCGACTCCTCGAAGGCCTCCAGGAACGCGCGCTTCGACAGCGCCGGCACGACGCCGGAGCGGGTCAGCTCGCGCCACGTCCAGTGGGGCCCGGCGAAGAGGTTCTGGCGGCCGATCGTCAGGGTCCGGTCGAAGCGGACGCCCTCCTTGCGCGCGGCGATCAGGAACTGCGCGTTGACGCGCGAGAGGCCCATCGGGCATTCCTAGCACGGCCGTTACGCTGCTCGCGATGCGAGTGCTCCACGTCGGGCCGGGGTTCCGCCCGTGGATCGTCCACGGCGTCGTGATCTACGCGGAGAGCATCATGGCGGCCCAGGCGGCGAGCGGCCACGAGGTCTCGTACTTCTTCCCCGGCCGCCATTACCCGGGGCTCCGCGGGCCGCGCGTGCGGCGCTGGAGGCGCGACGGCGTCGCGATGCGCGAGCTCGTGAACTCGCCGCTCGTCGTCGGCCGGATCCACGGCACGGCGCAGCCGGACGAGACGCTCGACCACGGCCCGAGCGAGGCCGCCTTCGCGCGCGTGCTGGCCGACGTCCGACCCGAGGTCGTGCACTTCCACGACCTCGGCGGGCTGCCGTCCTCGGTCGTCGGGATCGCCGGGCGCTCCGGCGCGGCGACGGTCATGACGATCCACGACTACTTCCCGCTCTGCCCGACCGTCCGCCTGCACGACGTCGATCAGAACATCTGCCGCCGCGCCCGGCCCGGTGACACCTGCGTGCGCTGCTGCGCGAACGCTCCGCGCGACAACGTCGAGGAGCGGCTGATGACGTACTGGTACTACCGCAAGCGCCTGCGCCACGGCGTGCCCGGCCTCGACGCGCTGCTGCGCAACGAGACCGCCGCCCGCGTCAACACGCGGCTCATCGAGGCCGCCTCGCGGATCGTCACCGCGGGCGCCGGCGACGAGGCCCCGGCGCCGGCCGCTCCCGAGGCCGCGGTCGCGCCCGCCTCGGTCGCGGCGTACGACCGCCGGCGCGCGGTCAACGTCGAGCGGCTGGGGGACTTCGACCTCCTCCTGCCGGTGTCGCAGCGGGCCGCCGACATCTACGCCGGCTTCGGCGTCGCGACCGAGCGGATGCGCACGCTCACGATCACCGCCGAGCATCTGGAGGGGCTGCGGCCGCGCCGTCCGTGGCAGCCGTCGGACCCCGTCGTCTTCGCGACGCTCAACGGGGCGAGCAGCCGGCAGAAGGGGGCCAACCTCCTCGTCGACGCGCTGGGCGCCCTCGATCGCGTCGGCCTGTCCGGCCGCTACCGCCTGAAGGTGTACGGGCGCGTGGCGCCGGACGTCGAGCGGCCGCTGCACGATCACCCGGACGTCGACGTCATGGGCGACTACACGAGCGACCAGCTCGACGCGATCCTCGAGGGCGCCGACGTCGGCGTCATGCCGTCGGTGTGGGAGGAGCTCTATCCCATCGTCGCGCTCGAGTTCATGGCGAAGGGGATCCCGCTGGTCACGAGCCCGCTGGGCGGCGTGACCGCGTACATCCGCGAGGGGGAGGCGGGCTGGCTCAACCAGTCGGCGACCGGCGAGGAGCTGTCGCGGATCGTCGAGTCGATCGTCGAGCGGCCGGAGCAGATCGCGCGGCTCGCCGAGACCGTCCGGTCGCGCCGCGAGCAGCTCATCAAGCCGATGGCCGCCCACGTCCGCGAGGTCGACGACATCTACCGCGAGCTGCTCGAGGGCGGCGTCACTCAGCCCGGCTCAGCATCCGGAAGAGCTGCCACAGCCGCTCCTCGCGGCTGAAGTGCGGCGCGCGAAGGATCCGCAGCCGCGCCCGACGGCCCAACCGCGCGCCTCCGCCCCGGCGGGTCGCCCGCGCGGCCGGCACGAGGAAGCCCTTCCCCTCGGCGAGGAGCGCGGCGGTCGCCGCGAAGTCCGCGACGGGGCGGGTCGTGAGGACGGCGCCGGGCATCACGGCGCGCAGCGCGACGAGGCCGTGGCGGCAGGCGTCGATCGCGTCCTCCTTGTCGAGGATCCGCGGCCAGGCCTCGTCGCCCTCCACCACCGCGGCGAACAGCACGCCGTCCGGCGCCTCCGCGGCCGCGGCCTCGAGCGCCTCGCGGCAGCCCGGCGCCGGCTCCACGCCGGGCGCGACCACGAACGTCAGCGGTTCCACAGCGCCCTGACCTCGGTCGGCCGCACGATCCGCAGGGGCAGCGCGCACGCCAGGAACACGACCATGCCGACGGCGATCTTCGACCCCGCCGTCCAGCTCCCCGGCACGAGCAGCTCGAGCACGAGCACCATCACGGCGGTCGCCGCCGCCGCTCGGCCGATCCGCCCGAGGTCGAGCGGCGGGTGGCCGACGAGGATCCCGACCCGCACGATGAGGTAGACGAACACGACGACCTCGGCGCAGACCGTCGTGACCGCCGCGCCCGTCATGCCGTACTCGGGGATGACGATCAGGTTCGCCCCGAGGTTGATGATCGCGCCGAGCGTCACCGCGTAGGCCTGGTGGCGCTCGTCGCCGAGCGACACCGCGCCCGCCGCCCAGTTCACCGAGAACGGCACGAGCGCCGCGGCGAACATGAGCACGATGAACGGCGTCCCCGCGCGCTCGAACTGGAGGCCGAACAGTCCCGGGATGAGCTGCTCGCCGACGACGAGCGCGCCCGCGAGCATGGGCAGTGACGCGACGAGCGCGAGCGACGCGAAGTAGCCGATCTGCTCGCGAACCTCGGTCCGCGAGCGCTCGGCCAGCGCGCTGAAGTGGGGGAAGAGCACCGAGCCCCACAGCGTCGCGAACGCGAGGATCGCGAGCGGGATGCGGTAGGCGATCGCGTACTGGCCGACCTCCTCGGTGTCGCGCAGGTAGCCGATGAGCAGCGAGTCGACCGTGTAGTAGATCGAGATCATCACGGCGGAGATCCCGAACGGGATGCCGGCGCGGAAGAAGCGCGCCATGTCCCGCGCCCCGGCCCGCAGCTGCGGCGAGCCCGACAGGCGCAGCACGGCGATCGCGGTGATGACGGTGGTCGCCGCGACCCCGGCCAGGTGGATCCACGCCAGCGGCGTCGTGTCGCCCTCGTGCACGAACAGGTAGGCGAGCAGCGCGAACGTCACCGCGCCCGCCACGCGCGCGGCGGCCATGATCCCGAAGCGCTGGAAGCCGTAGAGGACGAACCCGAGCGACGCCGCCTCGAGCGTGAACGTCAGCCCGACGATCGGGATCAGGCCCTCCGACGTCTCGTCCGCGGCGAGGACGGGCGCGAGCGCGACGAGCAGCGCGTAGGGAACGAGGCACAGCACGCCCTGCAGGGCGATCATCATCCCGAGCAGCGGCTTCACGCCCTCGGGGTCGCGGGCCAGCTCGCGCGTCGCCAGCGCCGTGATGCCGAAGTTCGCGGGGATCGCGAAGTAGCCCATGAGCGTGAGCGCGAACGAGTACGAGCCGACGTCGACCGGCCCGAGGCGCCGCGCGATGACGGCGAGCATGAAGAACCCGATGACCTGCGCGAAGAGCGTCGCCGCGCTCATCGCGACGAAGCCGGTCACCGTGCGGCGCATGGCGCTACAGCGACGGGCGCGGCTTGAAGACCCCGTCGCGCAGGCCCCGCGCCACGACCTTCAGCGCCCACGGCTTCACGCCCTCGGTCGCGAAGAAGCGCTGGATCTGCGAGCCGACGAGCAGGAACCAGCCGATCTTCTCCTTGGCGCTGAGCGAGTCGCCGCGCAGGATGAAGAGGCCGTTGCGCACCGCGTAGTAGAAGCGCTCCTTGCCCTCCCACGGCTTGTGCGCGGTCTTCGTCTTGTGGATGGCCACGCTCTGGGGGATCATGTAGCCGGTCTCGTGGCGAAGGATCCGCTGGGTGAAGTCGATGTCGTCGGCCCAGATGAAGAACCCCTTGCGCGGCGGGCCGTACTTCTCGATCGCCTCGCGCTTGACCAGCAGCGACGGGAACGTGTTCGAGCGGATGCGCAGCACGCTGCGCTCGATGCCGCCGACGAACGCGTCGAAGTCCTCCGTGCCGAGGCCGGGCCAGTTCATCGGGTGCAGCGACCCGTCGGTCCACAGCACCTTCGAGCCGAGCAGGTAGGGATCGCCGTCGACGTTCGCGCGGGCGTCGAGCAGGATCTCCAGCGCGTCGGGGTTGGGGATCGTGTCGTCGTCCATCACCCACAGCCAGTCGAAGCCGCGGCCGGCGGCGGCCTTCATGCCCTCGTGGAAGCCGCCCGAGGAGCCCTCGTTCGTCGGCAGCTCGAGCAGCTCGGCGGACGGGAACTCGGCGCGCACCAGGTCCGGCGTGCCGTCGGTCGACCTGTTGTCGACGACGAGCACCGTGTCCGGCGCGCGCGTCTGCCCGGTGACCGCGGCCAGGCACTCGCGCAGGATGTCCTTGCGGTTGTACGTGACGACGACGGCGCAGACGCTCTCGCTCATGCGTGCCTCCACAGCAGCTCGGACCCGGCGTAGCGGCGCCGCACCTCGTCCATGTCGGGGTTCAGCAGGTCCCAGCCCCACTTCTCGCGCCAGTAGGCGTAGTGGTGGCGCAGGCGCTCCAGCTTCTCGTCCGACCCGCCGCCGACGCCCGTCTTCGCGGTGATGCGCGCCTTCAGGCGCGGCGGGATGAGCTTCCCGACCCGGGCCTCGACGACCTCGCGCCGGGACGGCGGGGCCTCGCGGGTGTGGCGCATGCCGACGCGGTGGATCACGTGCACGGTGGGGAGGAAGAAGTTCTTCTTGGCGAGCTTGTGGCGGATGGACAGCGCGAGGTCGAGGTCGTCGAACCAGACGGGCTGGAAGCCCATGTCGTAGCCGCCCACGGCGAGCGCGTCGGCGCGGCGGTACATCATGCAGCAGCCGATCCCGCTGTCGACCTCGACGGGCTCGGCCCCGACGACGGCGTCCTCCTCGCGGACGCGCTCGACGTTCTGGTGCAGGGTGCGCCGGCCGACGGGCTCGGTGATCGTCGTCGTGCCGTCGTGCAGGCCCTCCGGGCAGACGATGTTCACGCCGTAGGCGTGCACGTAGCCCGAGTCGAAGACGACGCGCGGCGAGACGACGCCGACCTTCTCGTCCTCGAACAGCGCGAGCATCTTCTCGAGCCAGCCCGGCGTCTCGACGGTGGCGTCGGCGTCGAGCTGCACGATCATCTCGCCGCTCGCCAGCTCGAGCCCCTTGTTCAGCGCGACGACGACGCCCGACGGCGGCTGCTCGTGCAGGACGAAGCGCTCGAAGCGGCCCGAGGCCTTCCACCGGCGCAAGATGTCTCTCGACAGGTCGTCCGAGCCGTCGTCGACCACGACGACCTCGAGGTCGGGGTACCGCGTGTTCTCCGCGAGCCGCTCGAAGACCAGGTCCAGGGCCGGCTCGTTGTTGCGGTTCGGTATGAGGAGCGAGACCCGGGGCGTCACGCTGCGGCGGCCAGCCGGGCGGCCAGCTTCTCGTACGTCGTCAGCGCCTGGGCGACCACCTGGTGCATGTCGAGGTACTGGTAGCGCGCGAGCCGCCCGACGAAGGTCACGTCGTCGAGCGCCTCGGCGAGCGCCTCGTACTGCTTGTAGAGCGCCCTCGTCTCGTCGTTGGGGATCGGGTAGTAGGGATCGCCCTCGGCGCGCGGGTACTCGACGTGGAAGCTCGACGACTCGGCGACCTGGCCGGTCATGTGGCGGTACTCGGTGGTCCGCGTGTACGGCACGTCGAAGTCGGGCTCGTTGACCGAGGCCGTCGGCTGGAGCAGCCCGCCGCCCGGCGTGGGCTCGTTCTTCAGCTCGAACTCGAGCGACCGGTAGGGCAGCTCGCCGAAGCGGTGGTCGAAGAACGCGTCGATCGGCCCCGTGTAGACGAGGTGGTCGTAGGAGACCTCGTCGCGCACGTCGTCGAACTCGGTCTCGAGCCGGATCTCGATGTCCGGGTGGTCGAGCATCCGCTCGAACATCCGCGTGTAGCCCTCGGCCGGCATCTGCTGGAAGCTGTCGGTGAAGTAGCGGTCGTCGGTGTTGGTGCGGATCGGGATCCGCGCGCAGACCGACGCGTGCAGCTCGGAGGGGTCGCGCTGCCACTGCTTGCGCGTGTAGCCGCGGAAGAACAGCTCGTACAGCTCGCGGCCGACCTTCGCCACGACGGCGTCCTCGGAGGTCTTCATCAGCTCGATGTCCTCGCGCCGCTCGGCGTAGAACGCCTCGACCTCCTCGTCGGTCTGGAGGTCCAGGCCGTAGAGCATGTTGATCGTCGTGCGGTTGATCGGCATCGGCACGAGCAGGTCGTCGCGGACGCGCGAGACGACACGGTGCTCGTACGGGCGCCACTCCGTGAACTGCGAGAGGTAGTCCACGACCGGCATGTGGTTCGTGTGGAAGATGTGCGGCCCGTACCGGTGCACGAGGATGCCGTGCTCGTCGTGGTAGTCGTAGGCGTTGCCGGCGACGTGGTCGCGGCGGTCGATCACCAGGACGCGCTGGCCGAGGCCGTTGACCAGGCGCTCGGCCATGATCGAGCCCGCGTAGCCCGCTCCGACGATGAGGGTGTCGTAGTCGTTAGCCATGTAGTCGGTCAACGAGGGTAGCCAGGAAAAGATCTTCCGAACCCCTGGCTACCATCCTCTGTCGGTCCCGCGCGACTTCCCTCGCGCCCCACCGTTCTCGCTGCTGTGAGCACCACGCAGGCCACACCCGCCGCGCTGACCGAGTCCGGCGCCACCGCTTCCGAGCCGACAGTGTCGGTCGTCATCCCGTGCCTGAACGAGGAGGCGAACATCGAGACGTGCGTCAAGCGCGCCCTCGACGTGCTCGCCGAGCACGGGCTCGACGGCGAGGTCGTCGTGGCCGACAACGCGTCGGAGGACCGCAGCGCCGAGCTGGCCGAGGCGGCCGGGGCGCGCGTGGTCACCGAGCCGCGCCGCGGCTACGGGTCGGCCTACCTGGCCGGGCTGGGCGTCGCCCGCGGCCGCTACATCGTCATGGCCGACGCCGACCTGACGTACGACTGGGCCGAGATCCCGCGCTTCGTCGCCGAGCTCGAGGCCGGCGGCGAGCTGGTCATCGGCGACCGGATGGACAACATCAAGCCCGGCGCGATGCCGTGGCTGCACCGCTACGTCGGCAACCCGGTCCTCACCGGCATCCTCAACCTCTTCTTCCGCACCGGCGTCAACGACGCCCACTGCGGCATGCGCGCCGTGCGCCGCGAGGTGCTGCCGCGCCTCGACCTGCGGACCACCGGGATGGAGTTCGCCTCCGAGATGGTCATCCGCGCGGCGAAGGAGGGGCTGGACATCCGCCAGTTCCCGATCGAGTACCACCCGCGCGGCGGGGAGTCGAAGCTCTCGAGCTTCAGCGACGGCTGGCGCCACCTGCGCTTCCTGCTCGTCCACTCGCCGACGCACCTCTTCGTCGTCCCGGGCGCGCTGCTCTTCCTGCTCGGCCTCGTCGCCGGCCTGGTCTCGCTGACCGGCATCGAGATCGCGGGCCGCGAGTGGCAGCTGCACGCGATGGTCGCCGCCGCGCTGGCGATGATCGTCGGTACGCAGGTCCTCGCGCTGGGGCTCTGCGCGCACGCCTACGGCACCTACTTCCTCGGCGAGAAGGACCCGTGGTTCGACCGCATGCGGGCCCGGTTCCGCCTCGAGCACGGCCTGCTGCTCGGCGGCGCGATCGGCCTCGTCGGGTTCGTCGTCGCGGCCGTGATCGTGGTCGAGTGGATCGACCGCGGGTTCGGCGAGCTGTCCGAGGAGCGCCTGATGGTCGCCGCCGCGACCCTCATCATCGTGGGCGTGCAGGTCTTCTTCTCCTCGTTCCTCCTGAGCATCCTCGGGCTCCGCCGGGCGCGGTAGATGCTCCTCGCCGAGCGCACCCGGACGCGTCCGCGTCTGGATCGCGAGGTCGCGCCCGCGGGGGCGCTGGTCGCGGGGGCGCTCGCCGTGGCGTTCGTCGCCGCGATCACCGGGCTCCAGGTCACGATCGCCGCGCTCGACGAGTCGGTCTACAAGCTGGCCGCCGTCCAGCACGCCAACGCGTTCCCGTTCGGCCCGCTGGAGGAGCACACGTCGCGCGGGATCGCGCGGCTGTACTCCTACGTCGTCTCGCCGCTGTTCTTCGCCTTCACCGGCGACGTGGCCATCCGCCTGGCGCGGGCGCTGAACGGCGTCTTCTTCGCGGGCACGGCGATCCCCGTCTTCCTCCTCGCCCGCCGTGTCACGCGCTCGGACTGGAGCGCGGCCGCCGCGGGCGTGCTCGCCGTCGCCGTCCCGTGGCTGACGGTCGCCACGATCATGTTCTCCGAGAGCCTCGCCTACCTGCTCTTCGCGTGCGCGGTGCTGGCGATGCTGCGCGCCTTCGAGGCGCCGGGCTGGCGGCGCGACCTGCTGGTGATCGGGCTGCTGGCCGCGCTCGTGCTCACGCGCGTGCAGTTCGTCGTGCTCGCCCTGGCCTGGGTGGGGCTGATCGTGGTCTGGGAGCGGCGCAACTGGCGGCGCTTCCCGGTGACGAGCGCGTGCGTCGCGCTCGTGGTCGCCGCGGCGCTCGTCCTCGTCGTGGTCGGCGTGCTGAGCGGGCGCCTGCGCGACCTCGCCGGGCCGTACTACGACATCGCCAACCGCGACGCGGTGCCCGGCAACTTCGGGCTCGGCCTGCTGTGGGAGATCGAGATGCTGGCGATCGGCGTCGGGCTGTTGCCGGCGATCCTCGCCGCCGCGTGGTTCCGCGACGCGCTCGCCCGCCGGGCGGACGCCGACGGCGACGGCGAGCCCGCGTTCCGGTTCGCCGCGCTCGTGGTGACGGTCGTCGCCGTGCTCTTCGCGGGGACGCTGTGGGCCCAGGGCGGCTTCCTCGACTTCCGCTCGGAGGAGCGCTACTTCATCTACGCGGTGCCGCTGCTGTGGGTCGGCGCGGTGGCGGCGGTCGAGCGCCGCGAGCTGCGCGCGAGCACGCTCGTCGTCGGCGGGATCGCGCTCGCGTTCATCCTCTTCACGATCCCGATCTCCGTGCAGAACACGGGCGAGCAGGCCTTCCTCGGCCCGGTGAGCATGTCGGCCGGCCACGTCCTGCCGCGCATCGAGCGCTCGATCAACGACGGGCTCGGGCTCGCCGGCGCGCTGTCGAGCCGCGACATCGCCGGCCTCGTCTGCCTGCTGATCGTCGGCTTCGCCGCGTGGATGTGGCGGCGCGGGCCGCGCGCGCGGTGGCTGGCGCTCGTGCCCGCCGTCGCGCTCCAGCTCTTCGTCGGCTCGTACGCGTTCGCCGGGGTCTACGGCAAGCTCAAGGACATCGGCGGCCTGACGCCGGAGATCGCGTTCTCCGACCTCGGGTGGGTCGACCGCGCGACGCCCGGCGACCCCGAGATGGTCCTCGTCGACAACCACTCCGAGGGCCGCGAGGGCGCGCAGCGCAACACGGTGTTCTGGAACGACGAGGTCACCGAGCTCTACCGGCTCGGACCGATGAACCTCGCGGTGCCCGGCTTCCCGGTCTTCACCCTCCCGACCCGGTTCACCGACTTCGCGCCGGACCTGCGCCTGGGCGCGCCGCTGCCCGAGTACGCGATCACCGCGGTCGACTCGCCGCTGTGGCAGGTGGCGGGCGAGACGGTGAAGGCCTCGCCCGACGGCGGCACCGCGCTCATCAGGCCGTCGCGGCCGTGGCGCGCGACGTGGATCGCCACCGGGCTGGAGACGGACGGCCACGTCGTGCGCGACGTCGAGCTGCACGCCGCGGGCGGCCAGCGCGTGACGATGGACCTGCGGGCGCCCGACGAGGGCGACGCCGTGGTGCGCGTCGACCTGGGCGGCAGCGACGTCAAGCGGGTGGAGTTCGGCGGCGACCCCGAGCTGGTGCGGCAGGTCCGGTTCGACCTGTGCGACGAGACCGCCGCGGCCACCGGCCTGATCGGGCTCGAGCGCGCGTCGGACATCGGGGGGCGCTTCAGCGGCGCGCGGGTGATGAAGGTGCACCTCGAGCCCTGTCGGTGAACGTCACCGTCCCCCTCTCGACGTGGCGCTGGCACCGCGCCGCGATGTTCGCCTTCATGCTCGTCGCGTGCCTGGGGACGGCGTACATCCTGCGCATCCCGTGGCTCGAGGTGGTGCCCGACCGCGACCAGATGGGCTACGCGACGATCGGCCACTTCCTCGGCTGGGACACGCTGCCCTACCGCGACCTGCTCGAGAACAAGCAGCCGCTGACCTACGTCTTCTACGCGATCTTCGACGATCTCTGGCCGGCGCCGGACTTCACGCCGTACCGCGTGATCTCCGCGATGCTCGCGGGGCTCGCGGCGTACTTCGTCTTCGTCCTCGCCGCGCCGCTGATGGGCGCGGCCCGCGCGCTGCTCGCCGCGGCGCTCGCGGTCGTCATCGGCGCGTCGGGGCAGGTCCAGGGCGGCGACCTCAACGTCGAGCACCTCGTGCTGCCCTTCGTCGTGCTGAGCGCGCTGCTGCCGCTGGCGCTGCGCGAGAAGCCATGGCGCTGGCTGCCGTTCGCCTCCGGCCTGATCGGCAGCGTCCTGCTGCTGACCCAGCTGACGCTCGTGCCGGCGGGGGCCGCCGGCCTCGTGCCGCTGCTCCTGTTCCGCGAGGCGCGCGGGCAGAGCGCCCGCGCGACGGTGCTCTGGTACGCCGCCGGCCTGTTCGGCCCCGGCGTGCTCGTGATCCTCTTCTACGCCGCGCGGCGCGCGCTCGGCGACCTGATCGACGCGAACTGGACGCTCCAGCGCAACTACGGCGAGACCAACACGCTGTCGCTGCGCTGGGACCGGCTGAACAACTCGTGGGAGCTGTGGCTGCTGATCTTCGCCGCGGCGGCGATCGGCGCCCTGCGCCTGCGCGAGCGCGGATGGCGCACCGACGTCCTCGGCCTGACGCTGATGGCGTGGCTGGCCGGCGGCGTGCTCGGGATCGTCGCGCCGGGCTCGGGCTTCGAGCACTACTACGTGCCGATCGTGCCCGTCTGCGCGGCGCTGCTCGCCCTGGCGCCCGGGACGGCGCGGCTGGGCGGCGCGGCGGCCACGGCGGTCATGGCCGTGCTGGCGATCGCGCTCGTCTTCCCGTTCGCCCGCGAGGACGCGCGGAACTTCGGCCGCGACCCCGCCGGCCTGGCGTACCACCTGCACGGCGAGAGCATCCGCTTCTGGGACCTCTACGACGACGTCGGCGCGGTGCTGCGCGAGCGCGCCGATCCCGGCGACAAGCTCTTCGTCACGGTGCCCGAGCCGGGCTACTACTGGGCGTCGGGCCTGCGGCCGGCGACGCCGCTGTTGCACACGAAGCACATGGGCTTCATCCCGGGCTTCGGCGAGGAGGTCCGCAGGACGCTGTGCCGCTACCCGCCGCGCTTCCTCATCCTCGGCACCGGCTTCTGGCCGCCGGAGCTCGAGTGCCTGCGCACGCGGGTGAAGTGGGGCGAGGTCATGAAGGTCTACTCGCTGGTGGTCCTCGACCGTCCCCGCGGTCCGCTCGAGCTGCCTCCGCCCTGGTGACGCTGACGCCGAAGAGCACGGCGACGATCAGGGGCAGGAGGACGAGCAGGAGCGCGACCGGCCAGAGGAGCCACGCCGGCACGAGCCCGGCGGTGAACGCGGAAGCCCGGTCGACGATCTCGGTCCGCCGGCTCGCCAGCGAGTGGCCGCCGGCGCGCAGGAGCTGGAGCTCGAGGTTCGCGTCGTCCTTCGGGCGCCCGTCGATCGTCAGCTCGACGGGCAGCAGCGAGCGGCCCTCGTTCGTGCCGATCAGGTTGATCGGCGTCGGCCCGCGGTTGTGGAAGCAGAACTCGCCCGTGACCTCGCGCCGCGGCTGGGGGAACTCGACGCGCACCTCGCCCTCGGCCCGCGGCTCCATCGGCGGCACGGTGACGCGCTCGTCGTAGCCCGGCGCGCGCATCTCGAGGTCGAGCCGCGGCGCGCGCCGCTTCGGCACCTGCACCCGCACGCGCGCCTGCCCGGTGTCCGCGGCGAAGGTGACCGGCTCGAGGCACGCGCTCTCATCGGCGTCGAGCAGCACCACCTCGCGCGCGAACAGCGCCGAGAGGCCGGGGGTGGAGGTGCGGGCGTCGCGCTTGTAGGTGCCGTACTCGTGGATCTCGCCCCACTGCCAGAGCAGCATGAGCAGCGCGCCGAGCGCGCCCGCGACGCCGAGCACGGCGTTGCGGGCGGGCCTACGCAACGAACCGCTCCACGCCGAAGCCGAGCATCGCGATCGCGTGCAGCGCGGCGAGCCCGAGCGCCATGCCGCCGAGGATCACGCCGAGCACGCGCGGCAGCGACGTCGCCACGAAGGCGATCGCCGCGCCCATGAGCGGGATGCAGACGAGCAGGTAGCGGCCGGTGATCACCGGGCCGGTGCCGTTCTTCAGCGACGTGTAGCTGACGAGGTGCAGCAGCGCGACCATGCCGAGGAACATCGCCGCGCAGATCACGACGGCCGGCCAGCGGTCGCGCAGGGTCCGCCAGCGGATCGCCGCCGTCGTCCACACCGCCATCATCCCGAGGAACGCGCCGAGCTTGATCGCCTCGTACTTCTCCGGGCGGAAGTTCAGCTCGAGGTTGACGATCCCGCCGAAGAAGTTCTGGATCCACATCTGGTTGTAGCCGTAGCCGCCGGCGATCGACTCGTCCAGGAAGTGGAAGCCGGGGAAGTAGAACTGCCAGACGTAGGAGAGGAACTCCCCGAGGTCGAACGCTCCCGAGCTCGGCGCCGCCCCGCCGAACGCCGCCCCGGCGGCGTGCTCGCGCGTCCACGACGTGCCGAGGTACAGCGCGACGAGGATCCCCGCCAGCGCGGCGCCGCCGAAGACGAGCGCGCGCCGGCGGTCCGGCCGCTCGCGCAGCAGGGCGATGCCGACGGCGATCAGCGCGAGCGGCGCCAGGAAGTAGCCGCGGCCGTGGGTGAGGACCGCGGCGGAGGCGAGCGCGACGAGCGCGATCACCCGCGGTGGGGACAGACCCCTCTGGGCCACGCGCAGCGCCGCGAGCAGGACGCCGCTCGAGAGCATCACGAGGAACGCGTCCGGGTTGACGTTGCCGGCGATCGACGCGAGCTTCGGGTTGAGCGCGACGATGCCGGCGACGAGCGGCCGCGCCCACGCGACGGTGAACAGCTCGGCGGCGATCAGCCAGGCCAGGATCACCGTGATGGCGAACGGCACGACGGTCGCGAGGCGCACGCTGGTCAGCCGTCCGAGCAGCGACCGGTCGGGCGTCAGCTCCCACACCGCGGCGGCGTAGAGGTAGTAGAGCGGCGGGTTGCCCGCGGCGGCGTTCGGGCCGGTGGCCTCCGTCCGAGCCGCCTCGCCCTCGCGGTCGAGCCGCGCCTCGACCTCGTCGACCAGGTGCCACGCCGGGCGGCCCTCGAAGTGCTGGGTGATGGGCAGGACGTAGAGGCCCTCGCCGAGGATCTCGAGCTCGCGCGAGTACTGGCCGGTGCCGCCGTTGACCTGCGGCCCCTCGCCGGCCTCGACGAGCGACTGCACGTAGGCGATGTGGGTCGTCTCGTCCGGGCCCTGGAGCGGCGGGGTGATCGCCGTCCACGCGACCCCGTGCGCCAGCGCGATCACCACGAGGGCCGCCAGGACCGGAGGGGTCCGGCGCAGGCGGCGCCAGAGGCGCCCGGGGATCGGCCGCAGCCGGTTCACGGCGGGCCAGACTAGTCCGCGTGCCCGTCTTCTAACCTTGGGGGCCGGCGGACGTGCGCAACTTCGGGCTGCCCGCGCTCGTTCCCGTCCCCTGAGATGAGCAAGCTCCTCGCCATCGTCCCCGCGTACAACGAGTCCGGCGCCGTGGCCGGCACGATCTCCGAGATCCACCGGCACGCGCCGGGGTTCGACGTCGTCGTCGTCGACGACGGCTCGACCGACGGCACCGCCGCCGTCGCGCGCCGCGCCGGCGCCCGCGTGCTGCAGCTCCCCTTCAACGTCGGCATCGGCGGCGCCGTGCAGGCGGGCTACGTCTTCGCGGCCGAGAACGGCTACCAGGTGGCCGTGCAGGTCGACGGCGACGGGCAGCACG
>DASVRH010000235.1:0-7441 GCA_036388715.1 Solirubrobacteraceae bacterium
GAGGAGCGCGCGCGACTGGATCGCCGCGCGCGCCTGGCGGTTTGAGTGGATCATGCCGCCACCGCCGCCGAGCCGGCGCCGGACGCGGCGCGGACGAAGCGGTCGGTCAGCTCGCCGCCCGGGCCCTGGCACTCGATGCGCTCGCCCTCGGCCGGCGACTCGATGACGATCTCGGCGCCGATCGCCAGCGGCCTGGAGCGGACCTGCACGCCGTGGCGGTCCCAGCGCGCGAGCTCCTTGACCGCGCGCGGGTTCATGCCGCTCGACATCTTCGGGAGCGCGAACGCGTAGATCCGCTCCTCGGTGGCCGCCAGGAGGAACTGCTGGGGCAGCCCGCCCGCTCGCTTCTTGCCCCGGATCATCGCCGCGATCCCGAGAACACCCGAGACCTGGCCGAGGCCCATCGCGGTCCAGCCGCCGCCGCGGGCGACCTGCACCGCCGCGATGACCCGTTCGTCCGCGCCGAGGAAGTCCTGCGCGGCCTTGTCGTACTTGGAAGCCCACTTGCTGTTGTCCATGGCCGCGACGCTATGTGCGGGCGAACACGGTGGACATCGGGTCGCCCCGGCGGCGAGCGTGGGGTTTGCCCTAGAGCCGCTTCGGGCGCCGGCGCAGGCCGAGCGCCGCCCGCGCCCGCCGCACACCGACCTTCAGCGGGCGCCGCGACCCCTGCGGCAGCCGGCGGACGATCGCGGCCCCGATGCGCCGCAGCCCGCGGCGCCGCGCGAGCTTCTCGAAGTCGGCGCGGCGCAGGATCATGAGCTCGCGGGGATCGTGGAGCTGGTCGTAGAGCGGGACCTGCGGCCGCTCGCGCAGCGGCAGATCGGCGAACTGCTCGATCCGCGCGTCCAGCTCGACGCCGCGCACGACGAGCCCGCCCTCGGCCGCCAGCGGGGCCACCGGCAGCGGCTCCTCGATGTCGTAGCCGAAGAACTCGGCGCGCCGCGCGAGCCGCTCGCGCAGCCAGCCGCGCTGGTCGTCGCGCAGCACGGTCGTCCACTTCCCGACCCGCGCGACGTCGATCGGCTCGTCCTTGCGGCTGCGCCCCTCGACGCGCGCGCGCCCGCCGCGCGCGCCCTGGACCTCGTGGTGGGAGAGCACGGCCTCCGACCAGGGCTCGCCGAGCCAGTCGAGCAGCTCGCGCAGGAGCGGCTCGGGCTCGAGGACGAGGTCCTCGTAGCGGATGAGCGCGAAGCGGTCGCCGTGCCGGGCGGCCTGGCGGACGATCTCGCCCGTGTAGCGCTGCCAGTGCGTGCCCGTCCGCCCCAGCTTCAGCCGGAAGCGCGTCATGTTCGACGCGACGCTCGCCGCCGGATGGCGGATGACGCCGACGAACTGCGCGTCGGGGAACAGGCGCGCCATGTCGTCGACGTGCCAGGTGTGCAGCGGCGTCTTCTCGCCCCAGCGCCGCTTGCCGTGCTGCTCGGCGTAGCGCATGAAGATCCGGTCGTACATCTCGCCCAGGAAGGCGTCGCGCTCCTCGTCGCTCCACCCCAGGCGCTTCATCCAGCCGCGGCCGGCGGCCTTGAACGGCGTGTAGCGGTGCGCGTCGTAGGCGCGCATGAACCCGGTCTCGGGCGGGATCGCGATGTGCTCGTGCGCGTCGAGGACGAGCCGCAGCAGCGTCGTGCCCGAGCCCATCGCCCCGACGAGGAAGATCGGCCCGCGGCTCACAGCTTCTCGACCTTCCTCGGCTTGCGCCGCAGGCCGAGCGCGTGGCGCGTGTTGCGCACGAGCTTGACGAGCTTGTAGCGGGCGCCCATCGGCAGCCGGCGGGCGATCCGCACCCCGAGCCCGCGGATGCCGCGCCGCGCCGTGAGGTGGTCGAACTGCTCGCGCGTGATGAGGATGACGTCGCGCGGGTCGTACTCGCGCTCGTAGATCGGGACCTGCGGCTGCGTGCGCAGGTCGAGGTCGGGGAACGCCTCGATCCGCTCGTCGAGCTCGGCGCCGTAGACGACGGACCGCCCGCTCGCCGCCAGCGGCGCGACGGGCAGCGGCTCGTCCATGTCGTAGCCGAAGAACTCGGCGTTGCGGCTGATCCGCTCGGCCAGCCACTTCTGCTGCGGGCGCGGCAGCAGCTCCTTCCAGCGACCGATGCGCGACGGGTCGATCGGCTCGTCGCGGCGGCTCTTGCCCTCGACGCGCGCCCGACCGCCACGCTCGCCCTGCACCTCGTGGTGGGAGAGCACGGCGTCGGACCACGGCTCGCCCAGCCAGTCCAGCAGCTCGCGCAGCAGCGGCTCGGGCTCGAGGACGAGATCCTCGTAGCGGATGAGCGCGAAGCGATCGCCGTGGCGCGCCGCCTGGCGCACGATCTCGCCGGTGTAGCGCGTCCAGTGCGCGCCGGTGCGGCCGAGGGCGAGGCGGAAGCGCCGCATGTTCGAGGAGACGCTCGCGGAGGGATGGCGGATGACGCCGACGAACCGCGCCTCCGGGAACAGCCGCGCCATGTCGTCGACGTGCCACGTGTGCAGCGGCGTCTTCTCCCCCCAGCGCCCCTTGCCGTGCTGCTCGGCATAGCGCTTGAACAGCGTGTCGAACAGCTCGCGCAGCAGCTCGTCGCGCTCGGCCGGCTTCCACCCGAGCCGCTTCGTCCACCCTCGCCCCGACGCCTTGAACGGCGCGTACTTGAACGCGTCGTACGCGCGCATGAACCCCGTCTCGGGCGGGATCGCGATGTTCTCGTGGGAGTCGAGGATGAGCCGCAGCAGCGTCGTGCCGGAGCCCATCGCGCCGACCAGGAAGATGGGGCCGTCAGCCATGCCGGGGTGGGATCATTGCCGCTATGGGTCTGATGAGGTGGCTCAACCGCAATCGGCTGGCCGCGATGGAGGACGACGAGCCGGCGGAGGAGGAGGCGGCGACGACCGCCGCGGCGCCGCCGGAGACGCTCTACCGCCTGCTGTCGAGACTCGACACGACCTACGTCGACGACGGCGACGAGCCGGTCCGCTTCGAGCGCCATGAGGTGCGAGGGCTGCGCTTCCCCGACGGGCAGGTCGTCGTGTGCGACCCGCTGGCCTCGCGCGGAGGCCCCGACCCGGTGGCGCAGGTCGATCCCGAACAGGACCACGTCGTCGAGGTGATCGCCGCGCGCCGCGGCGACGCGGACGACACCCGCAACGCCTTCGCGCTGCTGCGCCTGCGCGAGAGCGAGCCGGTCTCGTGGAGCATCGAGTTCGACTTCCGGGTGGACACCGCCACGGCGTGCTTCGCGAGCCGGCAGGCGCTCGACGCGCTGGAGGACGCTGAGCCGCTCGTCGATGCGCTCGACGCCCGTCTCCAGGTGCTCCACGAGGGCGTCGCGGCGTTCGCCACCGGCTACGGCGACGGCTGGTACGGCTGCTGGCTCGGCGCCGACGCCGAAGGACAGGCCGTGGTGATCCTCACGCCTTTCGACATCGTGAGCGCGAGCGTCGCGCCGGCGCCCTAGGGCATAAGCTCCGTGCCATGGCCACTGAGCGCGATCTCGACCTCGTCGTCTACGGCGCGACCGGCTTCGTCGGCAAGCTGACGGTCGAGTACCTTGCGGCGCACGCGCCCGACGGCGTCCGGATCGGGCTCGCGGGCCGCTCGCGGGAGAAGCTCGAGCGGGTCAAGGCCGACGTCGGCGTCGACTGGCCGATCGTCACGGCCGACTCGCAGGACGCCGAGGCGCTGAAGGCGATGGCCGAGTTGGCCCGCGTCGTCGTCACCACGGTCGGGCCGTACATGAAGTACGGGATGCCGCTCGTCGAGGCGTGCGCGACGGCGGGCACGCACTACGCCGACCTCACCGGCGAGACGCTCTTCATGCGCGAGACGATCGACCGCTTCCACGCCGTCGCGGAGAAGACGGGCGCGCGCATCGTCCACAACTGCGGCTTCGACTCCATCCCCTCCGACCTCGGCACCTTCCTGCTGCACGGCGAGGCCGGCGAGCTCGGCGACACGACGCTCGTCGTCCGCGCCATGAAGGGCGGCCCGAGCGGCGGCACGCTGGACTCGATGACGGGCCAGATCGACGCCATGCGCAGCGACCGCTCGAAGGCCAAGGTGATGATGGACCCGTACGCGCTGAGCCCCGAGCGCTCGCGCGAGCCCGACGGCAAGGACGAGGCCGACCTCCGCGGGCCGAAGCACGACGACGAGCTGGGGTGGCTGGCGCCGTTCGTGATGGCGCAGATCAACACGCGCGTCGTGCGGCGCAGCAACGCGCTCCAGGAGTGGGCCTACGGCCGCGGCTTCCGCTACCGCGAGGTCATGGGCATGGGCGACGGAACGGGCGGCCGCGTCAAGGCCACCGGCCTGTCGCTCGGCCTCGGAGCGCTCGTCGCCGGCATGACCTTCCCGCTCTCACGCAAGGCGCTCGGCGTCGTGCTGCCGTCCCCGGGCGAGGGCCCGAGCGAGAAGGCGCGCGAGAACGGCTTCTTCAAGATCGACATCCACACGAAGACGCCCTCCGGCGAGCGCTACGTCTGCCACGTCAACGCGAAGGGCGATCCGGGCTACAAGGCCACGGCGCTCATGCTCGGCGAGGCCGGCCTGTGCCTGGCCCTCGACGAGGAGCGGATGCCGCGCCGCGCGGGCGTCCTGACGCCGGCGACGGCGATGGGCATCGCGCTCGTCGACCGGCTGCGCTCGGCCGGGATGACGCTCGAGGTCGAGAAGGTCGCGGCGAAGGCCGCGGCCTAGTTCGCCTGCAGGAAGCGCAGGACGGCGAGCACGCGGCGGTGCTCGTTCGGGGCGGCGTCGATCACGAGCTTGGAGAAGATCGAGGTGACGTGGCGCTCGACCGCCTTCTCGGTCACGACGAGGCGGCCCGCGATCCCCGAGTTCGTCAGGCCCTCGGCCATCAGCTCGACCACCTCGCGCTCGCGCGGGGTCAGCTCGTCGAGCGGGTCATCGTTGCGCTGGCGGCCGACCAGCTCGCGCACGACCTTGGGATCGAGGACGGACTGGCCGTCGGCGACGCGACGCACAGCGTCGAGGAACGTCTCGACGTCGCTGACGCGGTCCTTCAGCAGGTAGCCGACGCCCTCCACCCCGCCCTCCAGCAGCTCCATCGCGTAGGACTCGTCGAGGTACTGCGAGAGGACGAGCACGCCGGTGCCCGGCAGCTCCTCGCGGATGACCGCCGCGCAGCGCAGCCCCTCGTCGCTGTGGTCGGGCGGCATCCGGATGTCGACGACGGCCACGTCGGGCTTGTGGGCGCGGACCTTGCGGAGCAGGTCGTCGGCGTCGCCGGCCTGGCCGACGACCTCCATCCCGCCGCTCTCGAGCAGCCTCGCCACGCCCTCGCGCAGCAGGACGCTGTCCTCCCCGATGACTATCCGCACGGGATCACCGCCTCCACCCTCGTGCCTCCGCCGGATGGACTGGTCACCACGAGCGTGCCGTCGAGCGCGGCGACGCGGTCGATGAGCCCCGCCAGGCCGGAGCCCTGCCCGGGCGCGGCGCCGCCGACGCCGTCGTCGGTCACCGCCACGACGAGGACCTCGTCGGAGCGCAGGACGGCGACCTCGACCGAGTCGGCCTGCGAGTAGCGAGCGGCGTTGGCGAGCGCCTCGGAGACGACGAAGTAGGCGGTCGCCTCGACCGCGGCCGGCGGGCGCTCCTCGGCGATCAGCTCCACCTTCACGGGGATCGGCGAGCGGCGGGCCAGCGCCCCGAGCGCCGGGCCGAGCCCGCGCTCGGTGAGGATCGCCGGGTGGATGCCGCGGGCGAGCTCGCGCAGCTCGTCGGTGGCGGCGCCGAGGTCGGCGATCGCCGTCTCGAGCAGGTCGGCCGCGGCGGCCGGGTCGCGGCTCAGCGTCGAGCGGGCGACCTGGAGGTCGAGGCCGAGCGCGATGAGCCGCTGCTGGGCGCCGTCGTGGAGGTCGCGCTCCAGCCGGCGGCGGGCGGCGTCCCCCGCCTCGACGAGCCGCGCGCGCGAGCGGCGCAGCTCCTCCTCGGCCAGCTTGCGGTCGGTGATGTCGCGGATGTGGCCGGTGAGCATGACCGGCCCGGCCACGTCGATCCGGGTGATCGTCAGCTCGACGGGGAAGACGCGGCCGTCGCGGCGGACCGCCTCGACCTCGACGCGCCGGTCGAGGATCCGCGGCTCGCCGCCGTCGAGGTAGCGGGCGAAGCCGGTGCGGTGCTGGTCGAGCAGGTGTGGCGGGACGATCACGTCGGACATCCGCCTGCCGACGACCTCCTCCTTGCGCCAGCCGAAAGTCCGCTCGGCGGCGGGGTTCCACTCGACGATGCAGCCCTCCGCGTTGATCGTGACGATGCAGTCGAGCGCGGAGTCGAGGACGGCGCGGTGGAGCGCCTCGGATGCGGGTCGGTCGTCGATGGTCATGGCGGGCAGCCGATCCTCTTCGAGATCGGGCCTCGGAGGCAAGGCGTCAGGCGAGAGCGCGTGCCAGGTTCGCCCCGGAGAGCGCGCCCTTCGGCACGAACCCGCAGGCGCCGGCGCCCTCGGCGAACGGCGCGACCTCGCTGGCGTCGCGGTCCGAGGTGAGGACGACACGGACGCCGGTGCCGCGCAGGCGGTCGGAGACGTCGAAGCCGGTCGTGTCGGGCAGGTTGACGTCGAGCAGCACGACGTCGGGCCGCAACGCGGCGGCCATCTCGATCCCGCTCGCCCCGTCGCCGGCCTCGCCCACCACCTCGTAGCCCTCGAGCTCGAGCAGGCGGCGCGCGCTCGCGCGGAAGCGTGCGTGATCGTCGACGATGAGCACCCTCGTCGGCACGAGCCGGATCGTCGCACGCGCCCGCAGACGCGGAGGTGGGGTTTCCCCTACGCTCCCGCCTCGATGCGGCGAGGAGCGATGATCGCGGCCGCCGCCTGCCTGGCGTTCGGGGCGTGCGGGGGCGACGACGAGCCGAAGCCCGAGGACGAGGTCCGCAAGGTGGTCAAGGACTACCTCACGGCGATGGCCTCGGGCAACGCCGAGCGCGCCTGCGGGGCGCTGACCAACGAGGCGCAGGAGGCGCTGGTCGAGGAGGTCTCCAACGCGTTCGGCGGGGGCGCCGACGAGCTGAGCTGCGGCGACGCGCTCCAGGAGCTGTCGGCCGACGTCGCGCCCGAGGCCAAGCCGGTCCTCCTGAACCCCAAGATCGGGAAGGTGACGATCGAGGGATCGTCGGCGACGGCGGAGGTCGAGAAGGTGGCCGGCACCGTGCCGCTGCGACGCGTCGGGGACGACTGGCGCGTCGAGAAGAGCGTCTACGACATCGGGCGGTGAGCCGTGACGACGTTGCCCGACGACGTCGACGCCCTCTACTGCCGCCCGCTCGACGAGTTCGTCCCGGCCCGCGCGGAGCTCGCCAAGGCGCTGCGCGCCGACGGGCGCCGCGACGAGGCGGCCGCGGTGGCGAAGCTGCCGAAGCCGTCGGTCGCCGCGTGGGCGGTCAACCAGGTCGTCCGGACCCAGCCCGCGCTGGCCGAGGAGCTGTGGGCCGCGGGCGA
>DASVRH010000236.1:0-1949 GCA_036388715.1 Solirubrobacteraceae bacterium
CGACCGCGCGAAGTCGCTCTTCGGCGCCGAGCACGCGAACGTCCAGCCCCACGCGGGCGCGCAGGCCAACGCGGCCGTCTACCACGCGCTGCTCCGGCCGGGCGACAAGCTCATGGGCCTCTCGCTGGCCCACGGCGGCCACCTGACGCACGGCATGAAGATCAACCTCTCCGGGCGCCTGTACGACATCGTCCCGTACGAGGTCCGCCGCGAGGACTCGCTGCTGCACATGGACGACGTCGCGCGGATCGCGCACGAGCAGCGGCCGAAGATGATCCTCGCCGGCTGGTCGGCCTATCCGCGCCAGCTCGACTTCGAGGCGTTCCGCGCGATCGCCGACGAGGTGGGCGCGCTGCTGATGGTCGACATGGCCCACTTCGCCGGCCTCGTCGCCGCGGGCCTGCACCCCAACCCGGTGCCGTACGCCGACGTGGTGACGACGACGATCCACAAGACGCTCGGCGGCGCCCGCGGCGGGATGATCCTCTGCAAGGAGGAGCACGCGAAGAAGATCAACTCCGCCGTGTTCCCCGGCCAGCAGGGCGGGCCGCTCATGCACGTCGTCGCGGGCAAGGCGGTCGCGCTGGGCATCGCCGCCACCGAGGCGTTCCGCGAGCGCCAGCAGCGCACCGTCGAGGGCGCGAAGCTGGTGGCCGAGCAGCTGCTCGGCGCGGGCCACGGCGTCAACGTGCTCACCGGCGGCACCGACGTGCACCTCGTGCTGGCTGACCTGCGCGAGTCCGAGCTCGACGGCCAGCAGGCCGAGGACCGGCTGCACGAGATCGGCATCACCGTGAACCGCAACGCCGTCCCGTTCGACCCGCGCCCGCCGGCCGTGTCGAGCGGCCTGCGCGTGGGCACGCCTGCCCTCGCGACGCGCGGCCTCGTCGCCGACGACTTCCGGGAGGTCGGCGAGATCATGGCCGTCGCGCTGACGCCGGAGTTCGACGCCCGCCGCGCCGAGCTGGCCGAGCGCGTCAACGCGATCGCCGAGCGCTACCCGCTGTACGCCCACCTCGGCGAACACGCCTTGACGTAGTCCCCGTCCGCCCGGAGGATCCGGGCATGTACGACTACGTCATCGTCGGCGCCGGCTCGGCCGGCTGCGTGCTGGCCGCGCGCCTCACCGAGGACCCCGACGTCCGCGTGCTGCTGATCGAGGCGGGCCCGCCGGACGTCAAGGACAACATCCACGTCCCGCTCGGGTTCCTGAAGCTCGGCCGCACCGACGTGGACTGGGACCTCTCGACGGCGCCCGAGCCGTTCCTCGACCGGCGGAGGATCTACCTGCCGCGCGGGAAGACGCTCGGCGGCTCGTCGTCGATCAACGCGATGGTCTACATCCGCGGCAACCGCCGCGACTACGACGGCTGGGGGATCCCGGGCTGGGCGTACGACGACCTGCTGCCCTACTTCATCCGCGCCGAGGACAACGAGCGCGGCGCGTCGGAGCTCCACGGCGCGGGCGGGCCGCTGGCCGTCTCGGAGAACCGCTCCGGCAACCCGATGTCGAAGGCGTGGATCGAGGCCGCGGTCGAGGCGGGCATCCCCGCCGCCGACGACTTCAACGGGCCCGAGCAGGACGGGGCGGGCATGTACCAGGTGACGCAGCGCGGCGGCATGCGCGCGTCGGCCTCGGTGGCCTACCTGCACCCGGCGCTCGAGCGCCCGAACCTCGAGGTCCGCACGTGGACGCTCGCGCACCGCATCGTGTTCGAGGGGACGCGCGCGGTCGGCGTGGAGGTGTCGAAGCTCGACCAGGTCGAGGTCGTACGCGCCGAGCGCGAGGTGATCCTGTGCGGCGGCGCGTACATGTCGCCGCAGCTGCTCCAGCTCAGCGGGGTGGGGCCGGCCGACCACCTGCTGATGAAGGAGGTCGAGGTCGTCCACGACGCGCCGCAGGTGGGCGAGAACCTCTCCGATCACCCGGCGACGTCGCTCGTCTTCAC